>CACYCS010000074.1 GCA_902773005.1 uncultured Erysipelotrichaceae bacterium | reverse complement strand
GACCTCTTGAAGAGAGGAAGCCCTGGTCCACGACCGGAATGGATGGGGCGAAGCGCTTCATTGAACGCGTCTTCCGCATCGTCGATGATGAGGCATTCCGCGAAAGGCTTTCGGATGAGAATTCCGGCGAGCTCGATTATTCCTATAACTTCCTCGTCAAAAAGGCGACAGCCGATTTTGAATCGCTTGGATTCAACACCGCGATCGCCCAGATGATGGTCTTCATCAACGACTGCTACAAAGCCAAATCGATTTACCGCGATTATTTCGAGGGCTTCGTGAAGATCTTCTCCTGCGTTTGCCCCTTCGTCGGCGAAGAGATCTGGAATCGCCTTGGCCATGAAGACGTGATCGCTTATGAGCCTTGGCCGACTTATGACGAATCCAAACTCAAGAAGGACGCCATCAAGATGGCGGTCTCCGTGAACGGAAAGACGAGGGACGTGCTCGAATTCGATGCCGATGTGACCGAAGAAGATGCCGTGAAGGCCGCAAAGGAATCCGAGAAGGTCAAGCCCTTCCTCGATGGCCACGAAATCCGCAAGGTGATCTTCGTGAAGGGCAGAATCCTCAACATCGTCGTTGCCTAAGGAACACTTTAAAATCAAAAGGAGCGACCCCGTGTCGCTCTTTTTGATTGACTGCAATCGCTTTCAGAAAGAGATAATGCATTTTTTGAATAAGCATCCTTATAATATTGTCGCTTCGCTACCAAGCGCTTAGGCTCGGAGCGAAAGTCGGAGGCATCATCATGCTATTAGCCGTAGACGTCGGGAATACCCTGACGGATTTAGGCCTGTACGATGGGGACAAGCTCCTGTTCCAGTACAAGACCCGCTCGGACACGAGCAAAAGCTATGAGGAATATTTGGCCTCGCTCACCATTTTCCTAGAATCTCGGAAGATTGAAGCGAAGATCGTTGATTCAGGCATCATCTCATCGGTTGTGCCGTCTCTAGAAAGTCTGTGGAAGAAATTGTTCCGCGAGTTTTTCGGCGTGCGGGCCCTTACGATTGGCCCAAAGCTTGCGACAGGGATTAAGATTGACACCGATAACCCGAAAGAAGTTGGAGCCGATTTGATTTGCGATGCAGCAGGAGCGGTCGCAAAAGGATTAACCCCTTGCGTGATTGCGGACCTCGGAACGGCAACGAAAGTCATATTGGTTGACGAAAACGGCCATTTCGCGGGGTGCACGATCGGGACCGGACTCGCCGTTGGGCTGAACGCGTTGGTCCACAATACCGCCGCCCTGCCAGAAGTTGGGCTAGCGATTCCGAAGAAAGTGCTAGGGAAAAATACCCGCGATTCCATGAATAGCGCATTCACCTATGGCACGGCGTTTGAGGTGAAGGGCCTTGCCGATGCGATTGAAAAGGAAGCCGGATATCCCTGCAAAAGGGTGCTAACCGGTGGATATAGCGAGTACGTGCAACCACTTTTGGGGGATTGGACTTATGACAGGACCTTGCTATTGGAGGGGCTTGTCGCGATTTATCGGAGGAATGAAAAATGAATATGGACAGGGCAATTGGAATCTTAAGCATCGTCCTTATCGCCATCATGGTGATTTTCACCGCGGTCGTTCTGGACTCGCTTCGCATGAAAAGGCGCACGAGTTCCGAGATCATCCGCGACATGGTGACGGATGCGATGTTCATCGCCATCATCATGATCATGACTTTCGTCCCGAATGTCGGCTATATTGGGGTGACGCCATTCATCTCGTTCACGCTGATCCATCTTCCGGTTCTTTTGGGGGCCGCGCTATTTGGCTGGAAGAAGGGATTGCTATTGGGATTCATCTTCGGCTGCTCGAGCTATATCCAAGCCTTGACGGGCGGAGTAAGCGGCTTGAATCTGCTTTTCGCCTATCCTTGGACCGCGATTCCACCCAGGGCAATTTTCGGATTATTGGCCGGTTTGGTGTTTTCCTTAATAAGGAAACTTCACAAAGCACCCCTGAAAGGCCTATACTTAGGGCTGACTGCCGCCGTCTTGACGGCAGTGCACACCACCTTGGTCTTCCTTGACCTCTACGTCTTCTTCCCCGACACCATCGGATCGCTGTTCCTAAGCACCGATCCAGCGGGGACGGGCACGGCTCTCACCTTCACCTTGCTGATCCTCGTTGGAATGGCGGGCGAGATGGGGCTTGCGGCGTTTGTCACGCCGCTACTTACGATCGCGGTGAGCAAAGCCGTCCCGAGCATTCGCAAGAGGGAATCGACCAGGGCATAAGGAGAGAGAACCCACATCAATGCCAAACTTCAAGAAATTAGCGAAAAACTACGAGAGGAATGCCGTCCTCGCCCTTCAGGAATTCGTTCATAAGCGTTCGGTCTATGACGCGAAGTCCATCGGCCCCGGAGCGCCATTTGGGGCAGGGGTGAAGTCCGCGCTCGATTACGTTGCCAAACTTGGCAAGGACTATGGCTTCAACGTCGATACCTGCGACGGATATTGCACCGAACTTAGCTTCGGCGACGACAATGGACCCTGCATCGGCATCTACGCCCATAGCGACGTCGTTCCGGTCTCCGGCACATGGAGAAGCGGGCCCTTCGACGCGAAGATCGAAGGCGAAGGAAAGGAAGCCAAGATGATCGGCCGCGGCACTAGCGACGACAAAGGCCCCCTTATCGCGGCCTTATTCGCGATGAAGCTCCTCAAGGACAACGAACTCATCAAAGACTACAAGGTCCGTCTGACTTCCGGTGGCGATGAAGAAAGGGGCAGCAGCTGCTTGGCTTACTATTTCCATAAGCTCAACAAGCCTGCTTGCGATTATGGCTTTACCCCTGACGCCGATTTCCCGCTCATCTATGCCGAGAAGGGCATCTTCCACGGCAACTTGAAGCGCAATATCGATCTTTCGCCGATCATCAGCATCGACGGCGGAGTCGTGTCCAATGCCGTCTGCGACCGCATCGTCTTCACCCTGCCGAAGGACAAGAAGTTCATCGAACATTTCAAGGAAGCAAAGCTTGACGGCGACGTCAATGACCTCGGCGAGATCATGTTCGTGATCTATAAGGGCAAATCCGCCCACGGCTCGACGCCAGAGCTTGGCGTCAATGCCGCCGCAATCGCCTTCAGTGACCTCGGCATCTTCTACAAGAACGAGTTCTTGGTGAACCTCGCCAAGATCATCAAAGAGCCTAACGGCGCTTGCTTCGATGGCAATATGCCTTCGCCAGAGCTTGGCAACTGCACCTACAATTACGGCGTCTTCTCCTACGATTCCAAGCACAATCTCAAGATCAGCGTCGACTTCCGCTATGGCGAATCGGCGAAGCCCGAAGAGCTCGTCAAGAAGCTTGAGAAGGCGGCACAGATGGGAATCGAGGATAGAAGCAGCCTAGACGTGCTGCTATTCGACAAGAAGAGCCCTCTCGTCTCGATCCTCATGAAGTCCTATAAGCGCATGACGCTTCGTCTCTTCGATAAGCCGATGGCGATCGGCGGAGGGACCTATGCCAAGGAAGCCAAGAACTGCGT
>CACYCS010000073.1 GCA_902773005.1 uncultured Erysipelotrichaceae bacterium | reverse complement strand
CGTCTCCTTTCCGAACGGCTTTCACATTATACCAACGATGGCGGGAACGAGGGCTATTTCATCCCTTATATGCAAATGGGAGTTTTAAAAATAATTGAAGGGACTGCTCAACTTCTTATTTCATCAATCAAATTTTATTTCAGCTGCTCAAACACCGTGAATCCTATTGTGGTTGCCTCTAGTAACGATAGCTATGGCACGGTTTCTATCGAAGGAACCGAAAATAAGAGGACTGCTGTGAAAAACGGTGCGTCCGTTACTGTTCACGCAAATCCAACCAGCGATTACGAAAATGAGCTATTTTATTCCTTCAAGGGTTGGCATTTGAATGGCAGCGACGACATCATCAGCACAGACCCTGACTATACATTCACGACAGTGCAAGATGCTTCTTATTCTCTCGAAGCTGAATTCGTCGTAGCGGAAGCCGAATTGTTTAGCCATGGTGAGCATATCGCCGATGGTAATACTCACACATTTGTTTATAGTCAAAAAGCGAAAAAGTATTATTCCATTATTGGGGATCACGACACTAGCGGAGCATATAGTCACACACCTCAACCAGCCACAAGAAAAGACAATGAGCTGTTTATTGAAAGACACGAATGGATACAAGGCGGTTCTTCTTTCCTAAGTTTTTTCAAACTTAACGCATATAGTCCAATACGTGGAACTGACAATAAAAAATGGGTTGAAGATGACCAAATTGAGAAATTTGATCCTACTAAAGTCCAGGCAGTAATTTTCTATCTTGCAATGGATGCATCAGGCAGAATTGATGATTTGTCTACCACAAACGGAACATTCACGACATATAAAAACTTGGAAGATTCTCTAGATAACAATCATGCAATGACTAAAGTTGTATGGACGGGATTTACTACTGCGGAAGCGAAAGTTTATGTTCCTAGTTTGTATCGTAGTGGCGAACAGTATGGCGAACTCTGGATCAAGAGAATGAAAGTTGTCTATCGATAATCGTTACCTCTTTTAACTTGCGAAGTGCTTCCCTTATATCGGCCCACTAAGAAAACCGCTTTCTGAAATGAGGTGAACCCCATATGTTGGACTTCCAACTGGAGGGTCCCATCTCAGGAACCGCCTCTTTTGCTCTTAACCAAATGGTCCGTCTGGTTTTTTGCAACAGGCCAAGCTCATCTAAAAACGTTAAAGCAACTCTATAGAAGTAATCGAAAGATATGGGTCAGTCTTTGAAGATTGGAAAGATAGCCTCATACTCAAAGAACGGTAAAGCGTGATCGAATTATTGGAAATGGTCGCCACGTCTTCCGGGTATTCGCCGCGCACTAAAACGGATGAGTTGAAAGGCAGAGGCTGCGATGATATCTGAACTGTGGAAACGGTCTCGCTTTGTTTTTTGATTTGGTATTTCGACGCGTTATACGCAAACGCCCAAGCCAATCCGGTGGACGCGAACTCGAAAAGCGACGTATACTTCGTCATGTCAATAGGATCTTGGGACAGCCCGATAGAATAATACCGAGACTCATTTCTAAAGGCATCAACCTGGAAATTGTTTACGGTTTCATCTGGATAAGTGCTAATAAGCGAAGATCTTTTCGCTTCGTTATCCACGATATTTCCGTATTCAAACGTCGATTTTGAACTGGTTTTGCTGGCAACGTGGAAATCATTTGTCTTCACCCCGTTCCTATCGATGTTGGTTTCGGTCGCAGTAACGGACGAAATAGAGAGAAACTTAGGCTCGGAAATGCTATTTAGATCGAATAGCAAATGATTGTAGGAGCGATGGATTCCGATGACCGCCTCGCCATCATCGTTATAAGCCGCAGAGCGGACGCTCCATTCATAGTAATAAACGAAATATAGTTTTCCGTCTTTGGTGGCTCCTAAAACCCCGTCTGACGGACGTTTCGAAGTCAAGTCGGACAATTGGCTCTTCCTGAGATTGACGCCGCCGACTTCGGCATAGTCATAGTTGAAGTCGGAGGTCTCTTTCCCGGAGGCGCTTACATAGGAATTCTTGATGTAGGTTATCTTGCCTTTGTCTCCCACGGCATATTCGGATTTGGTAGTAGTCGTGCTTTTGAAAGTGACGGCTTTCCCCGTGACGCTCGTAACCTCTCTTTTTGTCTCTTTGACGGCGTATTGCTTATCGGTGCCGAAAAAAGAGATAGAAGTATTCTCGGCCGTGCTTGATTCGTTCGTCATGTCGCTGGACAGCTGATACGAATACTTCGAGATGCTCGCGGAAGTGACTTTATCAAGGGAAGACGAAATGGAATTCCATAGTTCCGCGCTTTCATTGCCGCTATATACGGTGGTCAGCTCGACGGAGGGGATCCCAGTCTCAAAACCCGCAACGCTATTCTTGACCTCGGCGTTGGGATCGGCGCTTCCGCAAGAAACGAGCGACAAAATGGTGGTCATATATAAGAAAACACGTTTTTTCATAATGGTGCTCCATCAGCCAATAATCATAGCACTCCATAACAAACTTCCCCATACGTCAAACGGTCAAGCGTATTGGGTTGTGAACCCCTTCCCGTTTTGGACGTGGTAGCAGGAGAAGCATTTCTCGCCGACCTTCACGCGGATGCACCATAAGAATCGCAATATACAGCCTTCTTAGCCAGCTGGCATAGTTCAGCGATAGCCCTATATTTAGCCGTTTTGATTTTGGAACTAGGCCGAAAGAAGAGAAGTTCCGAAAATGATCATAAGCCAATCATATAGATAGGAAGGTACCAGTTGTCTTCGTTAATGGGAAACAAATCTTCCCTTGAATCGATTAGAAGGCCTTTCGCAACTGGTTTTCCATATTTTTTCAAGAAATTGAAATTGAAAGACCTGCTTACCGGATTGATGCCTTTTTTAATCTCCAACGGATAAATGCAATCGGGTCCTTCGATGATTAAATCAGCTTCTTTGTTGTCTTTGTCGCGGTAATAATAGAGGGACTGCCTATAATCCTCGCCCGCGTTCATATAGCTTTTCACGATCTCGCTGATGACGTATGTCTCATAGAACGCCCCGTTCATGACGCCTTTTTCTAGCATTTCGGCATTTGGCCATTTGCATAGATAAGCGCATAGGCCAGTATCCAGGAAATAGAACTTTTCCATCTTGGTCACTCTATCGGACAGATTCCTAGCATATGACTCCAATGTGATGGCGATGCCGGAGGTCACCAAAATGGAAATCCAGCTTTTCACGGTTCTGGCGTCGATGCCAACGTTCCTTGCGATGTCATCGTAATTGATCTGCTGGGCGGTTCTTAAAGCCATGTAATCCAAAAACCTCAAGAAGTCCCTTTCCTTATCCACGGAAATGAGCTTCATGATGTCTTTTTCCATATATGTCTTTATATAGGATCTAAAGAACGTGGTTCTATCGAGCTTCTTATCGATATATTCGGGCATGCCGCCTTTGAATATCTTTTCGAATATTTCGAATCTGGTTTTATATAGCTTTTTGGGATCGATTCCTTTGTATCTTTCCCTAACCACATCCAAATCTGGGTCAAAGACATTCCCTTCCATCTTTTCGATTTCGTTATTCGCCAAAGAGGACATGGTTAGAATCGCCACTCTGCCGGCTAGGGATTCCGCGACCGCCTTTTGCAATTCGAATTGATTGGAACCGGTGAGGATATACATTAACGGAACATTCTCGTTCTCCTTAAGGCATCTCTTTTTCTCATCGTCTATCCTTATCTTTATTTGCTCCAATAAAGGGGTGCCTTTTTGTATCTCATCGATAATGACGGGCCATGGGTGGGCTTCCAAAAACAATTTGGGATTATCGTTCGCCAACGCCCTTTCGTCCAAATCGTCGAGGGTAACGCTGGGGATATCTTCGCCGAAAATATGATCCGCCACCGTAGATTTTCCAACTTGCCTTGCCCCATATAT
>CACYCS010000072.1 GCA_902773005.1 uncultured Erysipelotrichaceae bacterium | reverse complement strand
CTTGGGGTGTAGCCAAGCGGTAAGGCAAGGGACTTTGACTCCCTGATGCACAGGTCCGATCCCTGTCACCCCAGCCATGACCCTCCGTTAGCTCAGTGGTAGAGCACTTGACTTTTAATCAAGGGGTCGTGAGTTCGAGCCTCACACGGGGGACCAGTTCTTGGTCGAATGCCCCTCAACCGGAATGATGACGCCAATTGATGGCGTTTTTCGTTTCTAGGGTGGGCTTGCGTGATCGTTTTTCATTGATTGCCCATTTGGTCGAATATATAATCCTCTTTGCTTGCTGAAAGCGAATGCCGGCATGGCGGAATGGTAGACGCAACAGACTTAAAATCTGTCGCCCTCAAAAGCGTATCGGTTCGAGTCCGATTGCCGGCACCATAAGAAAATGGTCCCAATGCTAGTCATCGGGATTTTTTCTTTTATTTTCTCGTAAAGCGCGCAGGTATGTATTGAAAAAAAGCGGTGTTTCGTAAATAATTCATCCATGCAAATCAAGCTTTAGCGCTTGATTGAAAGGAGAAAATATGACGAACTTTCAGGTTTACAAAAAGGTCCTGCCATTCTCTTTGATCCAATTCTTCGTTGATCTTGGAATATTAGCGGTGTTAGGCGGATCATGCGTTGGCGGATTCTTTATTGCCGATAAAGCTACGAATAAGGGCTTAATCGGACTCGCAATCGGCCTAGTTGTCGGCATCATCCTTGCAATTTTGCTTAATGTCTTCGTGAGCAATCGCATCAAGGCCGCCCAGATTGCGATGATGGTCAAAGGCGTCACCGACGGCAAACTTCCCGACCACGTTCTCGGCGAAGGATTCAACGAAGTAAAGGGAAGATTTGGCAAGATCACTTTGTTCTTCTTCATCACTGGCGCCATCAAAGGAATCTTCAATCAGCTTGGCAGGGCGATCACGAAGCTTGGCTCCGCGATTGGCGGAGATGTCGGTGGAGGCATTGCCTCGGCCGTCAATTCGGCGATTCAGACCGTCATTAGCTATCTCTGCGATTGCTGCCTCGGCTGGATTCTTTATAGGAAAGAACAGAATTCTGTCACTGCGGCTTGCGAAGGAACGGTTATCTTCTTCAAGCATGGCAAGGCCTTGGCCCGCAACGTGGGTCGCATCTTCGGCCTTGGCCTTGGCTCGTTGCTGCTAATCGGCGGCGCCTTCTTCGGCTTGCTGGTCCTCATCTTCTTCCAGCTTCCCGCTATGTTCCAGACCCTTGCGAACGAAATCCTTGAGGCTGCCAATAGGGGCGATGTCGAAGTCCCTGGCTTCCTCACGGATCCCAAGATCCTATCCATCATCGTTGCCGCGGTTGGCGCCATCATCATTTGGTCGATGATCCATGCCATGCTCATCAGGCCCTTCATCCTCGTTGGCGTCCTCCGCAACTTCATGGAAGCTGGCAGGAAGGATATCCCGGTCGAATCCGATTTCGCTGCTCTCGAGGCGCAATCTCCGCGCTTCAGCAGATTCCGCAGGAAAGCGGCTGAAAAAGGAAACTAAGCACTTTATCAACGTGATTGGCGCGACGCAAGTCGCGCTTTTACGTATATGATGCAAAATCATTGCAACATTTTGGCATTGGTTTACTTTATATGCAGGAGGAACAGCGCATGGATGGACTCAAAATGAATGACGGATACGTCATCCCGCGTCTTGGATTAGGTACGTTTAGAATCTCTAGGGAGGATGCGGAGCGCAGCGTCGAGTTCGCATTAAGGAATGGATACACGCTCATTGATACCGCGAACGTTTATCTGAACGAAGAAGCGGTTGGGCGCGGAATCAAGAATTCGGAAAAGCCTAGAGGCGAATTCTTCCTCACGAGCAAGATCTTTCCAAATCTTTTTGAAGATATGGAAAGAGCGGTGGACGAAACGCTTCAAAGGCTGCAGGTCGAATATATCGATTTGCTTCTTCTTCACCGCCCATACGGGAACATCAAGAAAGGCTGGCAGGGCTTGGTCGAAGCGCAGAAGAAAGGGAAGGTCCGCTCTATCGGCGTGTCGAATTTCTCCTTAAAGCAAATTCAGCAGATCGTCGACGTCACTGGAGTGACACCTGTTCTCAATCAAATTGAGCTCAATCCCTATTGCCCGAGAATCGAGTTCCAAAAGAAGCTGGAGGCTTTGGGAATCTTAACGCAATCGTGGTATCCCTTCGGAGGAGGAAAGAATCCAAAACTATTGAAGGATCCGGTCCTTGTTGAAATCGCCGATGCGCACCACGCGACCGTCCATCAAATCATTCTCGCCTACATGGCTGCTCGTGACGTGTTGGCCATTCCCGGTTCTAGGACCGAATCCCATATAAAAAGCAATCTAGAGGCGTTAGACATCATCCTCACGCAAGGGGAGATTGACCGCATTTCCGCGCTTAGGAAAAATGAAGGTGCTCCGGACTTCGGGAGGCTATTCTATCGCGCGTTCAGCACCAATTATTTCGAGCCAAAGAAATAGAAAATCAATACATGTCTCGAGCGGATTCCTTGCTGGGTCCGCTTTTTCGATACGAAAAGCCATCCCGGATGATCAGGATGGCTTTGAGATTATGGCAAGGGTTAGTCCTCGATCTTGTTATCGCGGATGACTCTTTCCTTAAGACTTTCGGGAACCTCTTCGTACTTGTAGAACTCGCGGTTGAAGAATCCGGAAGCTTGGGTGATGGATTTGAGCTGAGTGGTGTAGTCGATGACTTCCGCTTCAGGGATGTAGCACTCGATCTCTTGGTTTCCGAAGTCCTTCTCCTCGATGTTGAGGATGCGGGCGCGACGGGTATTGAGGTCGCTTAGGACTGCGCCGGTGTATTTGGATTCGACGTTTACCTTGAGATGGAGGATTGGTTCAAGAATGATCGGCTTGCACTTCATGTAAGCTTCCTTGAAGGCAAGGATGCCTGCCATGCGGAACGCCTGTTCGTTGGAGTCTACCGGGTGGTATTTTCCGTCGATCAACGTTCCTTTGACGCCTAGGACAGGGAAGCCAGCCAGTAGGCCTTTCTGCAAAGCCTCGAAGAAGCCTTTCTCAACGGCAGGGAAGTAGTTCTTCGGAACGGCTCCGCCAAAGACCTCTTCGGCGAATTCGTTCTCTTCCGCTGGCTCGAAGCGCATCTTGACGACGCCGTAGAATCCGCTGCCGCCAGATTGCTTGACATAACGTCCCTCGGCTTCCGCGCGTCCCTTGATGGATTCGCGGTATACGATCTTCATCCTCTCGGTTGCGACTTCGATCTTGTAGACCGTTTTGAGCTTTTCGAGGACGAAGTCGAGGTGGGTGGAGCTTACGCCGCCGAGCAGCAATTGCTTGGTTTCGTTGTTGCGGCGAACCTCAAGGCAAGGATCTTCCATCTGAATCTTCGCAAGCGCCGGCATGAGCTTGGCTTCGGCGTTCTTGTCGGAAACGACGATGGCCTTGAAGAATACGGCGGTCGGATACTTGACGGGGTTATAGATGATGGGGCTCTTCGGATGGGCGAGGGTGTCGCCAACCTGGATGTCTTCAAGGCGGGAGATCGCGCCGATATCGCCTGCGTGGAGCTCGTCAATCGGATCGAGCTTCTTCCCACACATCGTGTAGATCGCCGAAACGCGCTGGGTCTTGCCTTTGCAGTAGATGTCATCGCCTGCTTTCAAGACGCCGGAGCAGATCTTCATGATGTTGATGACGCCATTATAAGGATCGACGATGGTCTTGAAGACGTAAGCCGAGAACGGTTCGTCGTCGGAAGTTGGGCGCTCAATGGGCTTGCCATCTTCGGTATGGGCCTCAAGAGGTTTGAGATCTGCAGGGTTTGGCAGATAATCGATCAGCATGTTAAGAAGCGTCTGGACGCCGATATTCTTTTCGGCAGAGCCAACGATGACCGGAGTGATATCGCCAGCGATGACGGCTTTCTTCAAGGAGTCGCGGATCTCCTCGGCGGTAAACTCTTCACCAGCGAAGAACTTCTCAAGAAGGGCTTCATCGACCTGAGCAACTTGCTCGGTGATGGTGTTGTGGAGCTCGAAGACGCGAGCGCGCTTGTCGGGATAGATCTCTGCCTCGACGCATTCCTGGCCGTTATAGATGTGGGCTTTGAGGTCGACAGCGTTCGCGAAGCCATCGAATTTGTCGTCATGGCCAAGCGGGTAGCAGAAGGAGATGACGTTCTTGCCGAATTTCTCGCGGATGTCTTCCATGAGAGCCTCGAAGTCGATGCCCTCTTTGTCCATCTTATTGATGAAGATGAAGGTCGGGACGCCTTTCTTGCGGAGCTGCTTCCAATGCTTGAAGGTGCCGACTTGGACGCCGACGGAAGCATCGATTACAAGAATCGCGCCTTTGATGACGCCAGTCACGCCGATCGTTTCGGAAATGAAGTCGTCATTGCCCGGAAGGTCGATGAGGTTGACTTTGTGTTCGCCGGGATAGATCGGGACGATCGCGACCTGAGCAGAACCGCCGCGACGCTGCTCGATGGCGGTGTAGTCGGAGAGCGAGGTCTTTTTGTCGACGCTGCCCTTCTCAGAAATCAGCTTTGAGACGTAGGCGAGGGATTCGACGAGGGACGTTTTGCCACATCCCTGGTGGCCAAGAATCGCGACATTGCGGATATGAATTGCATCGTAAGTCATTTTTGTTTTCTCCTATTAGACTCTGAAGTATTTGGAATAACGGCCTTTGGTGATGATCTGGATTCTATTCTCTTTGACGAGCTTTGAGAGCATCTTCTCAATGGTCGCTTTGCTGATCGGATAGAGGATGCGGAGGACCATGGTCTTGCTGATCGGGGTGGCCGAATCGTTGATGACCTTAAGTACCTTGTCTTCCGCGGTGGCGTTGAGCTCATTGATCTCGATGATATAGTCGAGCTTGCGGTAGGCTTCGAGAATTCTCTTGAGGATGAAGGTAACGAACGCCTCATAGTTGTTCTCGGAATCGTACCAGCCTTCGGATGAGGCCTTGAACGCGTCGATGTATTCGCCGAGATGCTGCTTCATGAGATAGGCAATCGCGAAGTAATCGTCGACCATGTAGCCGTATTTGTTGAGCAGGAAGTGGAGCAATAAGCGTGAGACGCGGCCGTTTCCGTGATTGTATGGATGGATGCAGACGAAGTCGAGCATGAACGCGGCTAGCAGGATGAGCTTATTGCATTCTTCGTCTTTGGCGCATTCGTTGTACTGGTAAATCAGATTATCGAGCGCTGGGACGACGTCTTCTGGCGGGGCGGAGACGAATATTGTGTGGAACGATCCATCGGGCATTAGCTCCTGGATATAGTTTTGCGAATCCTTGTATTTCCCGCCGAACTCAGGGTTGTAATCCTTATAGATATAGTAGTGGAGGGTGGTGACGAAGGAGCGGTCCAGAGTCTGATACTTATAGACTTCTTCGATCAGGTCGAGCGCGTTCAGATAGCCGACGACCATGTGCTCTTGCAGATTCTTGGGCTGTGCGCCCTCATCGCAGAGAGGACGTTCGCGATCATCGCCGATGTAGACGTTGCCGATCGCGTTGGATGCGACTGCATTGCTCCTGCGGGCCATTGCCTTCAAGACGTCCACCTTCTTCATCTTGGAGACACCGCCGCATTTCCCCTTGTAGTACTCGATGTTGTTTAACAAGGAAACGATGCTAGGGGTATTCAAAGAAAGCACAGTTCCCTTTAGGTCGAACATCTTCATTTATTTGGTACCTCTGGCAATAATCATGCCATAAAACATAGAAAAATCAATCAATTCCGACAAAAACCCAAAAAAATACTGAATTGATTTTGATAGTTTCCTGTTTTCGCAAGATTAATTCGGTATTTTTGGCAATTTTTATCCAAGGGTAAGAATTTTTGCTCTATTTTTTCGCGGTGAACAGCCTAGCATCTATGGTGCACAGCCTTGCATCCATTTCCTCGCACGCACAACGCGCGAATTCGCATACACGTATCGCGCGGATTAATATTTTGAGAGGAAAAAAGCACGGCTTGCGGGCCGTGCTTGGATGAGGAGACGATAATTACTTCTTGGCGAGCTTGCGGTACTTCTCTTCCCTGAAGAAGTCGTAGCGCGGCTCGATCGCGAAGAGGTCGATCAATTCCTTGAAATTGTCCTCGGTCAAGGTGTTCTTGATTTCCCTGCTGCCGATGATGTTATAGATCTGGGCGGCTTTCTCGACGGTTTCGATTAGGCCGAAGGTTTCATCAAGGGTCTTGCCTGCACCATAGACGCCATGGAGGAGCCAGATGACGGTGCGGAATTCTTTCATCTTTTCAGCGGTGGCATAGCCGATCTTGTCGGTGCCGCAAAGCATCCAGGGCAATACGCCGACGCCATCTGGGAAGACGACGATACATTCGGTCGACATCTCCCAAAGGGTGTGGCTGAATTTTGCTTCGTCCGCCTCATGGACATAGGTCATCGCGAGGAGGTTCGTGGGGTGGCAGTGCATGACGACCCTGTTTTCAGGATCGACGGAAAGCCTAGCCATGTGGGACATCATGTGGGCGGGGAATTCCGAGGTGAAGCGACCACCGTCTTCATAGCCCCAAAGCAGCTCTACTTCCTTGCCGCCTTTTGCGATGCGGACGATGCCGACGTTATTGGCGGGATCGCGTTCAACGTTTTTGAAGTAGCGTCCGGTTCCGGTGACGAGGAAGATCTTTCCTTCTAGCGGGGAAGCGTCGAAAGAAGTGGGGTGAACCCCAGCAAAGGGAATGCGGCGAACCACGTGATTCAGATCGAGGTAGTCTTTGAGTTCTTCTTCCTTTAGAAGGTAAGAGATGTTGCCTCCATTGCGTTCGTCCCAGCCAAGGCGGTACATGTTGCTTGCGGTGGCGGTGAATTCCTTGAGGAAGGGGGCTTCGAGGATGTTTTTCATGGATGGTTCTCCTTATTTGCGGTTGACGAGGACTTCGGCTTCGTACTTCTTAAGCGGAGTGTAGTAATCGAGATCGAGGCCCTGGCGGCGGAGGTATTCCTCATAGATGTCGCTGAAGGGAGCGATCTTCGCTCTTTCCTGGAGGTAGATGAGCTTAGTGAAGTCGCCGGTGTCTTGGGCTGCTTTGATTTCTTCGTTCGGCAGGGTCGCGGCGTAAAGCAATGCTTTCTGCATGCTATGGACGCCAGTCGTCCAGGCGATGAGGCGGTTGATGGAAGCGTCGAAGTAGTCGAGGCCGATGATGACTTTGTCCTCAGCGTTGTTGCGGATGATTTCCTTGGCGACTTCCTTGAGCTCGTCTTCGAACACGATGACGTGATCGGAGTCCCAACGGACCGGACGAGAGACGTGGAGAGCGAGCTTATCGTAGAAGCAGAGCAAGGACGGGATCTTATCGGAAACGACCTCGGTCGGGTGGTAATGGCCCATATCCATCAAGCAGCAGATGCCTTTCTTCGCGGCGTAATTCTGATAGAACTCGGAATTGCCGACGGTGTAGGATTCGACTCCGATGCCGAAGACCTTGGATTCGACGCCGACGATGACGTGCTTCTTATCCCAGCCTTTGTAATCGATGATCTGATCGAGGCTGTCTTTGAGGCGGAGCCTAGGTCCGAGGCGGTCGCCCGGGATGTCTTTGAGACCATCGGGGACCCAGATGTTCACGAAGCAGGGCTTGCCAAAGGCTTTCCCTAACTCGGTTGCGATTTCGAGGCTCCTCTTGCCGTGCTCAATCCAGAAGTGGCGGATCTCTTCGTCGGGCGAGGACAGGGTTAGACCATCTTTTACTTTTGGATGGCTGAAGAAGGTGGGGTTGAAATCGATGCCGTCGAGTCCGATTTCCTTGGCGAATTCCACCCAGGGTTTGAAATGGTCATAGCGGTAGGCATCGCGGTCGATCTTGCCGAGCTCATCGCCAAGGATCGCGTAATTCGCGTGCAGGTTCAGCCTCTTTTTGCCGGGCATGAGCGCGAAGCATTTGCGGATGTCCGCCATAAGTTCCTCCACGTTTCTAGCGCGGCCTAGGTAATTGCCGGTGGTCTGAATTCCCCCTTCAAGGTTCTTCGCGCCTTCGAATCCGAGGACGTCATCGCCTTGCCAGCAATGGACGGACACCGGAATGCCGGCCACTCTTTCGAAAGCCTTCTCGACATCGACGCCGAGCGAGGCATAGATTTTCTTTGCTTCTTCGTAACGACTCATGGTTGTACCTCCTGAATGGTGATTGAGTTCTTCACGATATCCCTTCCCTGATTCAGGGAACTGATTTCCTTTGCGGCGAGCATCTGCATAAGCAAATTCCCGATTGCGGTGCCTTCGATTGGCCCTACCGCGACGTGACGGCCGATCGCCTTGGCCGTGAGTTCGTTGAGGAAGGCGTTCTTTCCGCCTCCTCCGGTGATATGGAGTCTCTTGAATTTCTTTCCCGTGATCTCCTCGACTTCTTTTAGCGATGCGGCATAGCTATCGGCGAGAGAGGCGTAGACGATGTGGCATAGCTCGCCTAAACTCACTTCGCCAACCTCTTTTCGAATGGCTCCTGACATCGATTTCGGGGAGAGGAATGCGCTTGAGTTGGCATCCACCCGCTTTGGAGAGGGGTTTGCTTTTGCAAGCTCCACCATCTCGGGGAAGCTGGGTTTCGGATCCAGTTCGTTGCGGATTTCCTGAATCATCCATAGGCCCATGATGTTTTTCTGGAAGCGGAAGGTGTGGTTTAATCCGCCTTCATTGGAATAGTTGTATTTGCGCGCCTGCTCACTCGAATTGGCCTCTTTTACCTCTAGGCCTAGTAGCGACCATGTGCCGCTAGAGATGTAAGGCTCATCTTTTTCGAGGGGAATCGAGAGGACGGCGGAAGCGGTGTCGTGACTTGCGACATGGCAGACCCTCACTTGGTATCCAACCTCTTCTTCGATTTCTTTGGACAAGCCGCCAACGATGGTCCCTGGTTGGCATAATGGCAGGAATATCGATCTGTCATATCCGAGTTTTGCAAGGATTTCGTCATCGAAGTCATGGGTTTTGCAGTTTACTAGACCCGTGGTGGTCGCGTTTGTGTATTCCTGCTCCGCGATGCCTGTCAGCATGTAATTCAGGTAATCGGGAAGCATCAGGAAGGCAACTGCTTCATCGAGCTTGCCGCTTTGCTTATCGGCGTAAAGCTGGTAGATGGAATTGAATCCCTGATATTGGATGCCGGTTCTAGTGTAGAGGTCTTCGAATGGGATGAGGCTGTGCACCTCTTTGCTCAGGTGACGGGATTCGTCGCGGTAGCAATGGCATTCGCTTAAGGGCTTGCCGTTTCCGTCTAGCAGGACATAATCAACGCCCCAGGTATCGATTCCCATGAAATCGGGGACCTTCCCAAGCCTTTTGCATTCCTTCATGGCCATGAGGATCTCATGGAACAAATTGTCTGAATTCCAATACAGGCCCCCATCCTTTTCTTCGGGATGGTTCGCGAAACGATAGATCTCCTCCATCGTGAGGATGCCATCCTTGAGCTCGGCGAGGATCCCTCTTCCCGAGCTAGCGCCTATATCGATTGCGAGATAACGTTTTCTCATGTTTATTCAATCCGTCCTTCGTGATGTCCACTTGCGAGACATATCTCTTTACCATTGATCTTGACGGTGCAGGAAGTGGAAACGGGAACGTCTACTGCATAATCGACGCCTAACTCGCCTTTCTTCCATTCCGCGCGGATCTCGCCATAAGGGGTCAAGGTGTGTCCTTTCGCGGAGGAGATCCCTTCACCGAAGACGGGCGCGAAATCAAATGACTTATAGCCTGGCTTTGTCTCTTGAATGCCAAGGACTCTGGAATAGAGGAAGTCGCCGACTGCGCCTGAGGCGTAGTGGTTGAAGGAGAGCATGCCTCCGGTTCCGTCGTCCGCGCCGGTATTGCCGTCGCCTCCTTCCTTGATCGCGTCGAACCTCTCCCAAATCGTGGTTCCGCCCATCCTGACTTCGAATAGCCAGGAAGGACTTTTGTCGTTAAGGAGCATCTTGTATGCGACGTCGCTTCTGCCACTATCGGCTAGGGCGAAAAGGATATAGGGGGTGCCGGGGAATCCCGTGCCGATGCAATAGGAATTCTTTTCGACGAGGTCCGCCAATTTGGCGACTGCGTTCTTGGCGTCTTCTTCGCCTAACATATTGAATTTGAGCGGCAATACGTAAGCGGTCTGGAATGGTTTGCCTTTCTTGATGCCCATATTCTCGTCGAAGAAGACGGAGCGGTAGGCGTCGTTTACTTTGTCGCGGAGCGAGGCAAACTTTTGCTCATCTTCCTTATTTCCAAGGATGCCTGCGACTTTGCTCACGCGCCCCGCCATATTGGAGAGGGAGCAGGTGCCGGTGTATTTGGAACGCTTTTGCCAGCCGCTCATCTTGGGTTCGTCGGGGGATACCCAGTCTCCGAAGTGGAAGATGGCCGGGGTATTCCAGATGTAGCGGTGCTTGCCTAGCCCAATTAGATTCGCCCAGAACTTCTCGGCGAGAACGTATTTCTTCATCGATTCGTAGGAGACGCGGAGAGTGTCCTCATCGCCATAATGCTCATAGAGGGCAAAGGGGACTAGCACCGATGCATCGCCCCAGAAGTCGATCGCCATCTTCGGCATCGTGACGGGGAAGCCATATCCTTGGATTGGGATGCAATTGGGGACGCCGCCGGTAGGAAGCTGCTCAGAACGGAGGTCCTTCAGCCATTTCCTAAGGAAGACGCCGGTATTGAAATTCCAGCAAGCGGTGCGGGCGAACAAAGCGATATCGCCAGTCCAACCCATGCGTTCGTCGCGCTGCGGGCAGTCGGTTGGGATGTCGACGAAGTTGGATTTCGATGACCATAGGATATTTTGCTGCAATCGATTGACGCGGGGGTCGCTGCACTCGAATCCGCCGGTTAGGGAAATATCGCTATAGCGGACTCTGGCTTTGATTTCGATTTTGGATTCGTCGATTCCTTTGACTCCGATGTAGCGGAAGCCCATGTAGGCCATCCTCGGGAAATAGAGCTGATCGCCATCTTTGCAAATGTAGTCTGCTCCGGCTCTAGCGCTGCGAAGAATATCGGTGTTGAGCGAGCCATCCTCTTTTAGGACCTCGGCGTGGCGGAAGGAGATTTTGTCGCCTTTGTGTGCGCCACGAATATGCGCTTCGACGACGCCAGCGAAATTCTGTCCGAAGTCATAGACGATCGTGCCATCGGGCAAAACGGTTTTGGAGACAGGCTCCATCGTTTCGTGATCGATGACGGGAGCGCCGTAATCGGCGATGAGCTTAGGAGATAGCCTATTGCTCGCCAAAGCGGCTTTATGGAATGGGATATCCTTAAGTTCAAGCGAGGCATCATAGTCCTCTCCATCGTAGATATCGACCATTGAGTAGGGCGATTTCATGGAAACGAGGAACGACTCGTCGCTTCCAATGACTTCGCTTGTGCCATCTTCATAATCGATGCGGATTTCCGCGAGAAGCGATTGCTTATCCGCTGAGACGCGGTTCACACGGTTGAAGACGAAGCTTCCGACCGCCCATCCGCCTGCGAGGTGGAAGATGATGATATTGGATTCGGCCAATAGGCTGGTTACGTCATAGGTTTGATACATCAATTGATTCGCATACGAAGTGAAGCCCGGGGCGAAGTAGCGGTCCCCGGCTTTCTTGCCATTCACATCGATCTCATACCATCCGAACGCAGTCGCGAGGATTCGTGCGCGTTTCACTTTCTTTTCGATCTTCAATTCCTTTTTGAAGATCATGGGCTTCGGAGAGATGTGCTTCTCGGTAAAGACGTATTCTCCGTCGGTGATGAACTTGCCGGACCACGGGATATCCATCCTGCCTGTTTCGAATTCGATTTCGGCAGTGGCTTCTTCGTCGTGGTTGTCTTTGGCGATGAGGGTAGCCTTGTAGCGGGTGAACGGCTTCAAAGCGGGGCCAGCGTAATCACAGCCGAGTTCGCTAGGAAGAGATAGCTCATAACCGTCTTCAAAGCGAATCTTTGCTTCGCGGAGCTCCGTGCCTTCCTTATCGGAAGCGAGGGAGAACGAAAAACGGGGTTTCGGATTGTCCGTCACTATAAGACCGTGGTCTTTGCCTTCCACGAAGAATGAAGCGATCTTCAGCATATTTACCTCCCAATCTGGCGTGGCTGCAACCCATCATACCCGTACTACGCGTGCGGACGAACCCGCAGGTAAACAACTTGGTCGAATTTCGTCGCCGCAGCCTCAATTCTTCATCAAATCGCACTGAGATAATCAAATTGAGAAACGCGATCTCATAGATTTTGATTATTGTTTGATGTTAAACGTTGCGAATCAACTTATGGTTCATTCTATCAAATACGCATGCGCATGCGCAAAGATAATCAAAAATAATCACGAATTTAACCAATGGATGACATTCGCAACAATGGTTTTTTGCCGTTTTTGGAATCGCAAAAAATACGTGTCTAAATGAGTTCATTTATTGAACATCGGCGATTGCTATTTTCAGTCGACATATTTAAGTTACAAAAAAACCGCTGCGGATTCGCAGCGGTTCATCGTCAATTTAGTGATAAGAATCAATATCCAGGCTTGCCAAGAAGATGGAACATGTTCTTCTTGTAGACTTCGACGCCGGGCTGGTTGAAGGGGTTGACCCCATTGAGGTAGGCGCTCATGGCGCAGGCCCTCATGAAGTAATACATAAGCTCGCCAAGGGTCGTGGCGGTCAAACGGTCGAGGGTGATCAGAATATTGGGAACGCCTCCGGTCTTGGAGTGGGCCTCAATCGTGCCCATCATCGCTTTCTTCTGGACAAAGTCCATGGTCTTGCCATCGAGGTAATTCAAGCCGTCGAGGTTGTCATCGTCATGGGGGATGTCGATGTCGTTGGCGGGCTTGGTGACGCTTAGGCAGGTTTCGAAGAGGATGGGCGAGCCTTCCTGGATGAACTGGCCGAGAGAATGGAGGTCGGTCGTGAAGGTCGCGGCATCGGGGAGAAGGCCGGTGTGTTCTTTGCCTTCGGATTCGCCGAAGAGCTGCTTCCACCATTCGCCAAGCTGGACGAGCTTTGGCTCAAAGGTGACGAGCATTTCGACAGGATAGCCAAGTTCTTTGTGAAGGACGTGACGGGCGACGGCATACTTGTAGCAGTCGTTCATCTCGTGGGAGCCATATCTCTCGCGGCCAATCCTCATGCCGTTCATGAAGGCGTCGATGTCGATGCCGGCGACGGCCATCGGGAAGAGTCCAACGGCGGTGAAGACGCTGTAACGTCCGCCGATATCGCCAGGGAGGACATAGCGGGTATAGCCGTATTTCTTGCAGAGCTCAAGCAAGGCACCCTTCTTCGCGTCGGTCGTGGCGAAGATGGCTTTGGAGGCGCCTTCGACGCCAAGCTGCTCGACGAGGAGGTCGCGGAGCATGCGGAAGGAAATCGCGGTTTCGGTGGTGGTGCCGGACTTCGAGATGACGTTGACGGCGAACCTCTTGTTCTTGAGGTACTTCAATGCCTGGGTGATATAGCTCGGGGCGACGGTCTGGCCCATATAGATGATCTCGACTTTCTTGTCGGGGAAGAAGCCGTTAATCGCATCGATCGCGGCGCGGGCGCCTAGATAAGAGCCGCCGATACCGCAGACGACGAGGACATCGAAGTTCTCACGGACGTATTCCGCGTCCTTCTTGATGCGCTCAAACTCCTCTTTGTCATAGTTGAGCGGATAGTCGGCCCAGCCGAGGTAGTCGTTTCCCGCCATCGTCTTGTTGTTGATGGCGTCATCGATCTCAAGCACTTTCTGCTCGAAGGACTTGAAGTCGATGTCTTTGCCTAGGTTCGATAGATCTACGTTGATCATTGAATTTCTCCTTTTTCGTTTTCCATTTTGATCCAATCGGGAAGCCTTTCCTTTAGGGCTTGGAAGTCGATCTCTTCGGAATCGATCTTCTTATGTCGGAAGACCTTCCATTTGTCCGCTGACGCCATCTGCTTGAGCGATACCCTCACTGATCCCGTCTGCTCATTGACCTCGGTCACCTTGACGTTGTAGATGGTGCCGATCGAGACGTAGGAAGTGAAGGAGCGGATGTATTTGCTCGAGAGCTCGCTGATGTGGAGGAGCCCAGTCCAGCCTTCGTCGAACAGCAATATGGCGTAAGAGCTGTAGACGCGCACGACGGTGCCGCTTGCGACATCGCCGACTTTGGGGAGCTTTCTATTCATGGCGGTTCCTCCTCATGCTGATGAATGTGGCCTCATCGTCCTTGGTGTTGATCTTGAGATTCTGATTCGATCCCTCAACGATCGCGACCTTCGCGGAGGTGAGCGCCTTCACGAGGGAAGCGTCATCGGTGTAAAGATCGTATTCCTTGGAGCGATTGGCCTTTTTGTGCGCCGAGAAGATGATATCGAAGCGGAACGTCTGTGGCGTTTGCGCTTGGAAGACCATCCTCCTCGGGAAGTATTCGCTCACGATCGCCCCCTGCCTCGAATAGAGGATGGAGTCGGTCGCTTGCTTCGCGGTGACGGCGGCGCCCGTCTGCTTCGCGGCTTCCACGTTGCGCTGAATAAGGTCCTCGGTCAAATTCGGCCGATCGGCATCGCAGATCAGGACGTAGGAATCCGGATCGATGCGGAGCCTTCTTAGATACAAAAGCGCCCTGTAGGAGCTTTCTTTCCTCGTCGCGCCCCCTTCGATCACCGCCTTCGCTTTCGCGATGTGGTAGGACTGAAGCAGGTCGCGGGTCTTGTCGAGATAGCCTTTCGCGGAGACGACATAGATCTCATCGATCAGGCTCGAAGACTGAAGGGCGAGCAAACAATGCATCATCAAAGGCTTTCCACCCATGGCGATGAATTGCTTCGGGGTCTTTTCCCCGAATCGCTCCCCGCTTCCTCCGGCGAGGACCACCGCGACTGTTTTCCCGACTGGCTTATTCATACGGTGAAAATGATACTACAATATGCGCCCGCAGGCGCAAGCGAAAATCAATCAACGAGCGGATTGGCGTTTTCCCTGTTTTTGAGCGAGTTGTTGATCGCGATGCCCTGAATGATGAGCTGCATGATCTGCTCAAGGCTCTTCCCGGCGGAATAGTCGGCGACGCAGGCGTAGTTTACGCGCCCATCGTCGCGGAGGCTTTCGATTTTCTCGCCTTTTCCTTTGGGGTAGACGGCGATCGATTTGCCGCCGTTGGACTTCACGATGATCATCGAGGGGATGTCGGTCATTCCGTCTCCGATATAGACCATATTGGAGTAGGGGATGCGGCGATCGGGCTTTTTCTCGTTTACACCGATATCGTCGGTCGCGTCATAGACGCCTTTGGAGATGCGGAAGAAGTATTGGGTCTTCTG
>CACYCS010000071.1 GCA_902773005.1 uncultured Erysipelotrichaceae bacterium | reverse complement strand
TCGGCATGGTTTTGCTTTCGCCCGAAGCGGACGTCCCCCAGGACGAAAGATACTTCAAAAGGCGTTTGTCGAAGATGGAAGGTGGGGAGTATTTCGTCCACACGGGGAATCTGGTCCGCAACGAGGAGCCCTACAAAGGAATGCTCCGTGAGGATCGGCAGAAGCTCTTTTGGGCGCTTGCCTTCTACGCTTTCAAGATTCCGGCATCATTTGCGATTATTTATTGCCGAAAGGAGTCTGCGGATCGGTTGCTGTTGCTTTCGCGCATCTCGAGGCGACTCAGCTCCTGGATCGAGGAACATCTGGAGTTTCTCAAAGAATTCGACGAAATAGAGGTTTCTTACGATTACGGCCAATCCGAAATCGCCCCGATGGTCACCGACGTGTTCCGCGACTTTGGCTTATCCATTATGTTTGTTAAACGGGAACAAAGCGAATCCACGCTTTTGCAGGTGGCGGACCTCCTATGCGAATACGCCCTCCTCCAATTCAAGTTCGACGAGGGGAATTTCACCCACGGCGAACAAGCGTTCTTCGGATTGCGCGGCAAAATCAAAAAGGACCTCTTGTCTCCAATCAAAAAGAAACTTCTTTAGTCTGACAAAAACCTCGATGGCGTCGGCTATATGCATATGTTTACCCTTGCTATATGCAAATTTGACACCGCTATATGCAACTCGCGCACAGAAGCCGAGAATTGTGTGAAAAACCTCTGGTATTCCCGGGAATAACAAAATGCGCACTGAGCGCATAAAATTCCCAGAATCAGCATGGCGTCTAGCGAATAATTTCAAAGCACATTCGACCCCCTCAGCCATTAAGCAATGCTCTTAACAGAAAGTGCAAGGCGATAACTAAAACTGCGCCTGGACTTTATTGCGCCAAAATCGGTGTCGTTTTTTGAACCAAATGGGAAGCTTTGAATATTGTTGCGACGCCCTTTGTTGATAACGATGTTGGGATAAGCGCAAATCCAATCGTCCATCGAGGCGGTGGGAGGGCCATGTTTTTTCGCGAGGGCCGGCTTTACTAGATTAAATACCAAATAAATTACCAAATAAATTACTAAATTAAGGTTAAAAAGCCCATACCCATTTCCCCGTTTTATACGAACCTTCTCGGTGCAAGTAGCCTTTTTTCTTTAAGGCGGACACCGCCTTCGCCACGGAGTTGAAGCTGATTTTCGCGATTTCAGATATTGCCGACATCGTTACATCCGGGTTTTTGACGATTTCCTCCAAGACCCTTCTTTGGATGGGACTTAGCCCGCTCGGCAGGGATGAGGATGCCGCAAAGCTCGGAGTGAAGGAAAACGGCATGGTTACGTTGACGAACTTCTCCGTTATGTCGAAGGCTTCGCGCCCGTAGACGCTCGTTATCGCGGACACGCCATGGCCTGTTTCCTCGGCGAGCCCAACCTTGGAGAAGATGTTGAACAGACCGGGGTTCACAGGCTCGCTTTTGGCGCCGAAGAAATGACTGAGGCTCAGGTCGTAGGGGAGGCCTCCGTGCGAAATCACCTCGATCCTGTCTGAGAATACGTATACGGCAGGCGGCGTGCGCTCCAGCCAATTGCTGTGCACCACGGCGTTTATCCAGGCTTCGCGGAACGCGTTTTCGTCGAAAAGCGAAACGTCTTTCCTTCTGCCTCCCTCGATCGTGGTCTTCGTCTCGTTGAGAGACCTCATGTATTCGATGACGCGGTTGGCCGCGTCGATTAGGCTGCAGAAACCGAACTCGTTCCGATTGGAGAAGGCCGTCTTGTCCTTCCCCTCAAAGCGGACCGCCTTTATCGAGAAAGGGCATTGGTCGGAGACGAGCTCCGCCATAAGGTTGTACTGTCCCTCTTCGTTTCTCAGATGCAGGTTATCGATGAGCGAATCGGCGTCCTGGTAATGGTGCGAGCATCTGTCGAGTTCCCTCGAAAGCGAGACGAAAGTGAGCTCGGGCTTCTCGCTCGGCGCCTCGCCTATGGCATCGTATTTGCCAACGTAGAGCATCTTGCGGAGCTCGACCATCGTCACCTTCTTGTCTTGGTCCGCGACCCGTTTGTAATACCTTCCGTCGGAACTGTACGGCCTCTCGCTCCCGGAGAAGCTCACCTTCACGATCCCGAGGAAGGTGCCAAGGGCCTTTTCGGCGGGTTTCTCGATCGGGAATTGAGTCGGTGACAGGGATCCGTCCTCCTCGATTTTGAACGCCTCGATGGTGGGATAGATCCTCGGCTCGATGCGGGATGCGATCGTATCGGAGATGGTGCGCTGCGTGTCCATCCCTATTTGCTGTCCGATGACGTCGCCGTTGTTTTTGGTCCCAAAATAGAGGACGCCCCGGCCGTGCTTGTTCAAGATCGCGGCGATGTCGTCGCACGCCTCTTTCCTCTCGCTGATGCTCTCCTTATGCTCCAGCTGCTCGTTTTCTTCGCC
>CACYCS010000070.1 GCA_902773005.1 uncultured Erysipelotrichaceae bacterium | reverse complement strand
GGCTTATCGCTAGAGAAGAGGAGATCTCCATCGATATCATCCGGAGCATTCCAGACGCAGCGGAGCATGTACTTCCCCTGCTTCTTCCCGATGACTAAGCCTTCATAGACCTTGCCGATTCGGGCTTTGTTCAAACGGTAGCTGATCTTGGATTGCTCCTTCATCAAAACGTTCTTGCGTTCCTCTTTGATTTCCTCGGGGATCTGGTTAGGGAGCTTAGCCCCTAGCGTTCCTTCTTCCGGGGAATAGGTGAAGCAGCCCATGTGGTCGAATTCGACCTCGTTCAAGAACTTGAGGGTGAGATCGATATCTTCTTCCGTCTCGCCAGGGAATCCAGCGATCAGGGTAGTCCTTAGGATTGCGTCTGGGCACTTCTTTTTGATCTTCTTGAATAGGGTTAGCGTCTCGGATTGATCGCTATGGCGGCGCATGGCCTCAAGAAGGTGATCGGAAGCGCATTGGACGGGGATGTCGAAATAATGGGAGATGGATTTGCTATTCGCGATCAGGTCGATCAGTTCATCCTCGATCTCACTTGGGTAGAGATATAGGAGCCTGATCGAATAGAAGCCAAGTTCATCCAATTCGCGCAAAAGATCGCAAATGTTAGGTTTTTTGTTTGGAAAATCCTTGCCATAGACCGTGGTGTCTTGCGAGATGAGTGAGATTTCCTTGACCCCGCTACCACGGAGTTTCTTCGCTTCCTCGATGATCTCGTCGAAGGGCCTGCTCACAAAGCGGCCGCGGATGAAAGGGATCGCGCAGAAGGCGCAGAAGTTATCGCAGCCATCGCTTATGCGAAGGTATGCTGAGTAGGTTGAGGTGCTCACGATGCGGCGGAGCGGGTTGATCGGGTTGATGTCATCGGAGCCAAGAAGCTCGTTTAGCCTGCTTGCGAGCTCTTTGTAATCCTTGATTGGGACGATGAGGTCGGCCTCGGGGATTTCTTTCTTAAGCTCTTCGTAGTAGCGTTCGGCAAGGCAACCCACCACCACAAGCTTCGCCCCGTATTGGGCGTATTCGAAAATCGCGTCGATCGATTCCTTCTTCGCGGATTCGATGAAGCCGCAGGTATTGATGATAATGAGGTCAGCCGATTGGGCGGAAGTCGTTAGGACATAGGCGTCGCGCGGAAACATCGCGAGGATCATCTCGCTGTCGACGAGGTTCTTTGCGCACCCAAGGCTGATCAGCGCAACGCGCTTCACCTTCCGCTCCCGGAGATCATCTCCTGAAGCATAGGAAGCTTTTCGCGCAAGCCATCAAGGCTAGCGATGCGCCAGGTCCAGTTCGCGTCGCTGACTTCGCCAGGAACATTGGTGCGGGCGGAATCGTCTAAGCCGAGGATATCCTGAGCCGACAAGACGGCGAGGATCGCCTTCTTGTTGAGGCAGAAGCGCATGAGGAGGATATTGAGCGGCTCGTCATCGCGATACCCGCGTTCGACAAGGGCGCGCCTCCAGTCTTCGGCTCCTTCGTGGAGGGTATTTTGGATGTAGCCGACGATCGTTTGGTTATCGTGAGTGCCAAGATACGCAACCGAATTATCTTCGTCGTAGCCATCTTTATGCGCCCAGATCTCATCGGCGAAGGTGAATTGGATCACGTTCATGCCAGGGAAAGCGTAATGGTCGCGGAGCTCAAGGACTTCGGGACGGAGATCACCTAGGTCCTCGGCGACGATGTCGATGTCGGGATGCTCTTTGAACAAGGTGTCGAAGAAGCGATACCCGGGGGCTTCGACCCAATGGCCGATCATCGCGGTCGGGCAATAGGAAGGAATCACGTAATAGGTGTCGAAGGCGCGGAAATGGTCGAGCCTTAGGAGGTCATAGAGGCGAGAGGAGAAAGCGATCCTATCGATAAGATAAGAATAATGGTCTTTCCTCATCGCCTTCCAATCGTAGATCGGGTTGCCCCAACGCTGGCCGGTTGGGGAGAAATAATCCGGGGGTACGCCAGCGACGACGGTCGGACGGCGGTTGATCTTGTGGAGGCGGAACTGGTCTTGGTTGCAATAGACGTCGGCGGAATCGAAACCGCTATAGAAGGGAAGATCGCCCATTAGGAGGATGCCTTTTTCGTGGGCGTAATTCCTAAGCTTCCAGAATTGCTCATAGAGCTTATCCTGAAGGAAGATCTCGAATTCGATGTCTTCCTTGTCCTCGGGCTTGATGCGCTGGGAGCCGTTAATCCAATTGCGGACTTCTTCGGGCCAAGCATCCCACGAGCAATCGAAGCGCCTCTTGTTCATCATAAAGTAAGCCCATTGCTTGACCCAGGGGTTCTTCTTTTGGAACTTCGCGGGGTCATAGCCTTTCTCTTTGGCGGCTTTGAACGCTTCCTTTAGATAAGGCAAGCGGAAGCTAGCGACCGCCTTGAAGTCGACCCTGCCTGCATCGGCGTTGAAATCGGGGACTTCCTTTAGCAAGCCTTCTTCGATCAAGACGTCGAGGTCGAGGTAGATGTCATCTAGAGCCATCGAGGAATAGGGCTGATAGGGCGAATTGCCGAAGCCGAGCGGGTTAAGCGGCAAAAGCTGCCAAAGCCGGAATCCGGCCTCGCTCACGAAATCGACGAACCCGTAGGCGGATCCGGCGAAAGACCCGCAGCCGTGGCGCGACGGAAGGGATGTGACCGACATCAATATGCCGGCGGTGCGCTTTGAGATTTTCTTCATATGGTATTAGCCTCCTTAGCTAAGATTTCCTTTTCTAATTTGTCGAGCCGCCTCTTGCTTTGGCGCGCGTAATGGTCTTGCCTTATGTGGCGGAAGTCGAGAGGGACCGCTAGCCCATACCCGAGTAGCAATAGCAATGGGTAGGCAAACGGCAGGATGTAGAGGATCGGGGTGAAATGAAGGACCCCGTCAAGATAATAGGTCTGAACCCCTGGGATAAGATAAGGGTAAATCCAACTTAAGTATGGGTCAACCCATGTTCCGGGGCCTGTCTGGAAGGAGGAATTGAATTCCGGGCTATTGCGCTCAAGCACCATCTTCCAGTCGTAATGGTACAAGACGGCATTCAGGAAGAGGTTATTGAGATAAGTGACGGCCATCGCCCCGCCGATTAATAACGCCACGATCGGGACGCGCCTATAATCGAGGCGATGCGTCCCGCGGGCTAGCATGAGCACCCCGCCGAATAATAGCGGCGCATGGCAGAAATAGAACCTTCCCGCCTCAAAGAACGCGCCAGGATTATCGAGCTCTCCCGCATCGATCGCCCCCGTTGGGAAGAAATAGACTAGGATCGCGGAATAGATGCCCATGTAGCAAAGGTAATCCTTGCCGTATTTTCCGAAGAAGCGGAAGGCGAATGGGGCAATAAGAACGTAAAGCGCGCAGAAATTCTCAGCCGTGGAGCGCGCGATGCCATTTGGCCAAGCCGCCATATAGCTAGGGACGAATTGCTTGAGGATATGCCCGGCGAAATTGACCCAATACATCACCTCGATGAAGCCCATCGTCCACTTCTCGCCCTTCTTCCCGCAGAGGTAGAGCAAGAAGGCAAGGGTGCCATAAAGCAAGGCGATCGGCACGAAATAGAGCCAATTGCCCGGCTGGACGGAGATATGGGTGAGAATGGAGGCGGTTGGCATTATGAACAATTAGATGACGCGGGGTCCGCCTTCCGGCATTTCCATGCGGAGGACGTTACCGTCTCCATAGATCTTTGACATTGCCGCGATGAAGCGATCGGTCGCGTTCTTCGGGACGAAGGCGATGCAGCTTCCCGCGAAGCCCCCGCCCATGATGCGAACCGCGCCGCCTTCGATATGCTGCGCGGCGAGGTCGACGCCTTCTTGGGGCGAGCCCTTGTATTGGTCAGGGACCATGGTGTTGGCGAGGAAGACCTTGGAAGAGAGCTGGCTCTTGGTGACGCAATCGAGGAACGTGATTAGGTCACCCGTCAAAATCGCCTTGCGCGCAGCTAAGACGCGGAGGTTCTCGTCAAAGAAATGCTGGGCGCGGAGTTTGGCGCGTTCACTAACGCCGACGGTCGGCTGAGAGATGCGCGATAAGAAAGTCTTCGGATCGACTTCGCGGAGATAATTGACGCCGAAGACGCCTTTGGCGACTTCCTTCATATCCGCGGGGATCGAAGCGTAGTAATCGGTTAGGTTCGCATGGCTTCCGCCGGTATTGACGAGGACGACGTCAAGCTGGAATGGGAAGGGAAGCGATTCGACCACCGGGTTTTCCGGATCTTTGAAATCGACGTAGCAAAGCCCGCCGAAAGAAGTTCCGATCTGATCAAGGATGCCGCAGGGCTTGCCGAAATAGACGTTCTCGGCGTACTGCCCGATTTTCGCCATCTCAAGAGGGGTCACTTTGTCAGCGTTATAAAGATGGGAGATGATGCCGACGGCCAAGGACTCGAAGCAAGCGGAGCTAGAGACGCCAGCGCCAGGGAAGATATCGCTATCGGCGGCGGCGGAGAAGCCGGTCCCGATCTCGTAGCCAAGATCTTTCATCCTGCGGCAAACGCCGCGGATGATGCCGCTAGAGGTTCCTTCTTCCGCCTTGCGGGGCGCGAGGTCGGAAAGATCGATCTCCATCATGCGGTAGCCATTGCTCTTGAAGCGGATCCAGCCGTCGCTGCGCTTGGCAAAGGTGGCGGTGATGCCGATGGAGGCGGCGCCAACGAGGCTTAGGCCATGGTTATGGTCGGTATGGTTGCCTAGGATTTCCAGGCGGCCGTGGCTGAGGATCGTTTCCGTTTGCTCCTCGCCGAAGCAATCAAAGAATAGGTCTTTGGATACGCGTTCGTTCTTC
>CACYCS010000069.1 GCA_902773005.1 uncultured Erysipelotrichaceae bacterium | reverse complement strand
TTAAATAGCGATTTAACCTGCTCATCAAGCAAACAAATCTGAGTCGAGGTCGTTTGGATTGATCTTTCAATCGCTCCTAATTCAGATGAAATCCGCTTTTGCTGGGCGATTGTGGGCACGTTTATGGAAATCTGTGCCATCCCATCGTCGTTGATAGCCTTCATGGTAGCTCCCTTGGAAAGGCGATCCTTTTCCGCATTGAACTGTGGCGAAAGGAAGAAATGCCTTAGATAAGACGGAAGCACTCTTGGGTCTTTAAATGCGTAAAAACCGGTCGAATAGACTTTCTTTTCGAGAATGTCGTCAATCAATAAGACTTTGACGGTTCCCTGCATCTTAGCGAAAAGCACATCGCCCGAAGCGACGGAAAGGTTTGCCCTCGACGGCTTTTCCGAAAAACGGACTTCAATAGCGTCGGAGATCGTTGTCCCGCTGACGCTTCCGGTATCGACATAAAGCCTGGTCCCTTGGTATGGGCTGCAGGACGATCCGGATTTCTTTATGTCCTTGATGAAACGAAGCCTCATAACTACTCTCCGAGCATCTTCCTTAATTCCGCCAATCCTTTGGCTATTTCGGCCTGGTTCGCGTCGAGGTCGTCCATGATTTCGGATGTCGGCCGGTAAACCTTCGCCTCCCTAACCGTTTTCTTGTAGCGGTTGAAGCTTAGGTCGTATCCGTTCTCCCTGATCTCGGAAAGTGGGACCATGAAGGATTTCTCCGTTCTGAGCCGATCCACTTCCGCGGTGAGGTTATTGAAGCGGGCGACGACGTCTGGGATATCGTTGGCCTCGATCGGCTGACGCTTTGCATTGAGGCTGTACCCGTCTGCCTCCATGTTGTAGAACCAGACCTTATGGTCCGCGGTCGGCGTGGTCTTTTGGAAGTAGATGAACGACGTCTTGACCCCGGAATAAGGCTGGAAAATCCCGGATGGCATCGAAATTACCGCGATGAGCTTCTGCCTGTCTATAAGCTCGGCGCGTAGGTTCTTGTGTGCATTGTCCGAGCCGAAGAGGACGCCGTCCGGGACGATCGAGATGCAGCGCCCGCCCGTCTTGAGCAGCTTCGTGAACAAGGCTACGAAGAGGAGCTCAGTAGCCGTTGTGTTGGTGATCGTCAGAAGCCCGCCGTTCGTGGAATTCTTGACGAGGTTTGCGGCGAAGGGAGGGTTGGCCTCGATGATGTCGAAGCTGCCAAGGAAATCCCTGGCATTCTCGCCTTCAAGCAGCGAATCGGGGGTGATATGCGGCTTGCGGATGCCGTGGAGCATAAGATTCATGCACCCGATTCTGTCCATGTTCTTGTCGGTGTCGACGCCGTAGAAGGTATCGTTGGTGAAGACGCGCTTCTTCCCGACGTTGATCAGTTCGGTTCCCTGATGGTCGCGAATGTATTGCGCGGCCCCGATAAGGAAGCCCGCGGTTCCACAGGCGGGATCGATGATCTTCTCGCCGAGCCTCGGCTTGATGATCTCGTTGGCCATCGTGATGATATGCCTGGGCGTGCGGAACTGGCCCGAGATTTTCCCGTCAATGAGGTATTCGTAGAAATCGCCCATGATGTCAAGGTTGGAGAAATCGAGCTCAGGGTCGGACAGCTTGTCCACCACCGTCACCAAAAGCCTCTCCTTCTCATCGAATCCGTAAGCGATGTTCTGGGCAAAGCGGCTGAACGCGGTCAATTCCTGGATCTCGCTTTCCTCCGCCTCGGGGGAGCCCCCTAGGCCTTTAATGAAGGGAAAGACGTAGTTCTTGATTCTGTTGGAGAGGTCCTTGGGGTTCAGGTTCTTGAAATTCTTCCACCGAAGTTCCTCGTAAGGGATGTTGATGCTAAGCTCCTCGTTCACGTAATTCCCCGATTTGAAGATCAGGTCCTTCTGCTTAGGCTGGATTCCTATGATGCTAGCCTGCGCTTCCAACGAGGTCTGCCTGTCGTCGAGCATCTTAATGAACATGAGCGTGGTCAGCTGGTTGACGACGTCGGAGTTCTGGGCCATGTTCTCGTCGTAAAAGGCCTGCCAAATGGCGTCGATTTTTCTCTTAAGTTCTCCGGTTAACATGATTCGGTACTCTCCTTATTCCTCTTCCATCGCGACCTTATGCTTGCGGCAAAAGTCGCGGATCTTCCGCTTCTGCGTGATTGTCGGCTCATGATGTCCCTTCTCCCAGCGGTTAACCGTGGCAAAGGAGACTCCGAGCATTTCCGCCAATTCGACTTGCGTCACAAGCAAGGTGTCGCGTATGCGCTTGATAATCTTTCCGTAATCCATGCTTTACTCCGCCAAGGCGCAAATCTTTTCATAGCCCTGTTTGATAATGCCGGCCATCAGCTTTCTTCGCGCCGACAGAAAATCCGCGTACGACATGAGATGCCAGCCCTCTGGCAAACCGTGCTGGGCTTCCATCTTTTTGACCTCTTCTTCGGCAAGACCCTTTATCTGATTCGGATAATAGTCTGAAGGCGCATCCTCCGAGATGTCCATGTTGTCAGCCCATTCGATAAAGGCGTAATTGGCGACTTGGTTATATTGTTTTTGGGTCAGATTGAGTTTTTTCCTTAAGTAGGCTTTGGGGAAGATGTGATGGACCTCGACAGACTTCCTGGTTCCGTTGGTCCACTCGCTGTACAAAGTGACCGTAGAAATGGGAGGCTTGGAGAAAAGCACCCTCGTGTCTAGGATGTTCTGCGACGCGATATATCCCAAGAACGCGGGCGATTTTGTGCCCGTTGTTTCCAAACCGTCCGTCCCGATCAGGGCGATGGAGAAGAAGTCGGAAGTCAGACTCTGTTCGGCTATGCGGTCGAAGTAGGCTTTGAATTGCTCGTAGTTCTTTTCCGAGGGCAAATTGGCCATGTCCTGTTCCATCCTGGATTCGAAGGAGCCGACATAGCGGGCAGAGAGGGTAAGGACGAAAACGAGTTTGGAGATCGTCTTCCTCAGTTCGGTTGCGCTTAGGCCGTATTCATATTTTCCAATCAGATAGAAGGCATAGGCGTATACGATGTTCGTCTTCGATCCGATGAGCTCCTTCTTGACATATCCGGCGGAGGCCACGCATTTGAGGAATTCGGCGAAGTTGGCTCGGTCGAGCGTTTTGGAGAGGAAGTCGCGGAACTGCTCGAAGCGTTGGTCCCGCAGTTCCTCCGAAATGGCGCCCTTCTTGTCGAAGTCCGCGCCGTGCAAGAGTTTATAGGCATAACGCAGCCTCGCCCTTTTGAACCCGAAAGCCATCGATGCACGTATGACGTCAGACGGGTCGAGATCCAGGATTGGGTTGCAAATGTCCGGTCTCCCTTGGGAGTTGTGCTTCTTCGTATCCTCGCAGAACTCCTCGATCATCTTCCTGCCGTCGTTCCAATGGACGGATATGAGGGTCAGAATGAAGTCTGACTCGTTCAATTTCGTACCGCCGGAGTTGATCGCAACGAAAATCTGTGCAACGTCCTCTTCGTCCGCTTCCGAGGTGATATCGAGCGTCGGGATTAGGTATTTTCCTAAGTCGAACAGGCGGCTTATGTTCTTAAAGATTAAGGCCTTCTCTTCATCTGTCACGGGTAATCCGTTTTTGGCCCGGGATTCTTCCAACCGTTTCGTATAGGCCATTACCGTCTTGTAGGCCTCTCCCGAATTTAGCTCGGGGCTTATGTCGGAGATCCATTCGCCGCTTTTCGCGATAGAGGCATTCCAGACCTCGCATAGGCACGTCAAAGGGTTAAAGGATATGGTGATTGTCTTAGAACGATAGTCAGAGTCCACCACTTTCACATCTTTGAAAACGGCGAAAAGGGAAGTTAGTCTTTGCTGTCCATCAATAATCAGTTTATTGGGATTTTGGTATGCATGGTCCACTTGACCAATTTGCTTTGCTTTGATGGCGTTAGGCGATTCCCAGGTGATTACAAACCCAATTGGGTAACCCTTGAGCATCGAATTGAGCAGATCCCTGACCTTTGAGTCTGGCCACACGAACGGCCTTTGGAGTTCAGGGAGGCCCGTCGTACCGGATTGAATCTCATTCAAAAGCATTTCGACAGTCAAGTCTGCCCTTTTAAACAAGGTGTCGTTAGCCATATACCGTACCTCTTAAAACTCCATAGAGTATAACATCACGCTAACACGGCTCTCAATAAAATTCGTATGCATGTGCGTAAACAAAGTGCATAGGAAACCGATATCGTGCACCACCTCAGTCACCACCGAAAAGCCGTCAATGGAAAATACGCTTCGGCATCATGGTTGTGCACCAATAGAGCAGATTCCAAAAATAATGCTTGATTGACTGCCTTATTCGTGGTTTCATCATGCAGTCGCAATTACTGACACCAACCTGCCCTTGTATCAGTCAGAGGGCAATGAACGCATGAAACCGAAATACCTTCTTCTTATCTCAACCCTAAGCATCGCCGCGGTCGCGGTCGGTGCCGTCATTAGCAAAGGAGCCACCACTCCAATCGAGAACGCGTATGGCAAAGACGGCACGCTCGCCTATTCCATGACGCTTGATTCCTCAACCAATACTTTGTTCCAAGGCAGGTATGGCGAGGGCACCGCATCCACTTCTACCAAAACGGGTGGAAGCGTCAGCTTCGCTTCTTATGTGTTCAACAATAAAGGCAACTTGTCCCTAGAAAGTCATGGGGCAAACACCTTCACGATGAAGGGACGTCACAACGATCTCCGAACGATGATTGGTTCTATCGGCAAAGACGACGAAGGTTTCTCTGACATCACTTCCATTACCGTTACCTTCACTGCCGAAATTAGCGATCGCATCGGTAATTTCTGGGCATTCGCTTCAGATAAGGCCATCACCGACGTTCCAAGCGAAGGCGGCGCATCCGTAAGAAGCAACGATCCGGTCACAATCCCCTTTAGCGGAAGCAACGACCACCACTTCGCCATCGTTTACGGAGGGGATTCGTCGCATTCCGACGCAGATTACTGGGTTGCGATCAGTTCCATTGTCATCAACTACACCTGCTAATTCATTTAGCTGATATCTAGCCGAATCGGGCCAGCGCATTATAAGCGCTGGCTCTTTTGCTATACCTGGCGGGGCACCATAGGCTAATTGAATAGGCTGGGCGCCATGCAGGGAGGCTGTGCGCCATTCCGATATGAAGGCTGGGCGCCATAGCGTTATGAAGGCTGGGCGCCATACAACATACAACGAACTGGCTGTGCACCAATCGGATCGGGTGGTTTATCCTTAGGCTGTGCACCAGGGGTTATTCGTCTTTCTCGAATTGGAGCTTGGGGGATTTGTCTTCTTTCGGCCGCTTCTTGGGATAAAAGTGCGGGCTTTATCTCGCGCGCGTGCGCGTAACTATAATTATTGTTTTATCTCACGCTTAAAGGCTTAAGAAAACTCTGCTCTTCTGCCCTAGCCGTCGATTTGAGGAACGGCTGAGATGCATCCGAAATCATTTTTTCCTCCGTAGTATCGGTCTCCATATTCCTTTCGTGCTTCTACTGTCCATTTGGAGATGAAATCCGTCTTCGCGTCTGTATATGCATCCCGGTCATGCTCATAGCGTTTCCAAAGATTGAGCTTCAAGGCTTCATATTCTTTTGCCACATCAGGATGCTCGGACAGATAATCGCGGAAGTAGAGTTCATCATTGTCCCCGGCGTAGCGGAGATGGATATGATATACCTTATCCGCGAATCCGTTTTCGGTATATCCCTTATTCAGTGAAATCCGGTTTGCCTCAGCGCGCATGAGGGTAAAGCCGCTTCGTTCCAATCGGAGTGCGATATCTTTCATGCTAGCGCTACGAGGAATCTCAATCATCACATCAACAATGTTTTTAGCCCATATTCCCGAAATGGCGGTGCTTCCGATATGACTGATCCGCGTAAGAGGCTTAGCAGCTAATAGACCAGTCAGCGTTTGCTTGATCTCATTGAAACTATCTTTCCACCGATCATCGTGCGGCAATAGAAAGATGGGAAATAGTGTCCATAGCTCTTCTAAAGTCAATTTAGATAAATCTTTTCCCATGCCGAAGGCCTCCATAAATCCCGATTTGCTTATTTCGTTATCCTGAAATATTCGTCCGAAACTCAGCCGCGAGGGCCTCTTGCTGCAACTTGCTCATGTTTGGCGGTCCCGCCCTTCGGGGAGCGTTCTCCTGGAACCGCCAAGTCCCAAATAGGCCAACGCTCCCCGAAGGGCTTTCTCATTATACCAACGATGGCAGGAACGAAGGCTATTTCATCCCTTATATGCAAAAGGGAGTTGTAATTTTAATTCGCGCGTGAGAATTGAAATAATTTTAATTCGCAAGCGAGAATTAAACGCGAATTAAAACGGTGCGGGCGATGTTCCTATTCTTGGCGTTCTTTTCGCGTTGAAATTGTTTTACTCCGTTCAACGCGAAAAGGGCATTAAGCAACATCAGGCTGGGCACCTATATGACTGATTGGGCTTGCCTATTTGTTCGCTTCGGCAGTGTTCGAGATATGGCAGGAACGAGGGCTATTTCATCCCTTATATGCAAAAGGAAGTTGTTATTTTTCTCCTTTCACAAAACTTTCACATCGAGGTTTTATATCGATATTATCTAATTTCCAAAATTATTTTTTATTCATCATCAGGCTGGGCACCTATATGACTGATTGGGGCTTGCCTTTTTTGTTCGCCTCGGCAGTGTTCGAGATAATGTGCTTTAGTCCGCCAAAATTTACTTCTTATTCATCTGAAATCATGTTTTCGATGCGATTTCAGAGGAATAAGACATAAAGACTATGTCTCATCGACAAAGGCTATCTCGTTATTCGTGAGGCCTGAACTATTGACTCGGAAAGTCAGGTGGCATAGCATAATCCCATCAAACAAGAGCGGGATTTAATTATCCGGCAAAATTGACGCCTTGGCGTCTTTTTTTTATGCAAAATCAATGCAACATAAACCAGCCCGCCTAAAGAATAACTGAACCAAATAGGTGCGAATAGGTGGCAAAATGAACACATTGGCTTATACTAATAGTAAACAAGGAGGTGGCGATATGGCACAGGCAACTTTCAGCGTTAGAATGGACGAGAATCTGAAAACGGAATTCGAGACGCTTTGCAATTATCTAGGCATGAACATGTCGACCGCGATCAATGTCTTCGCAAGAGCTGCAGTGAAGGAGAAGAGGATTCCCTTCGAACTATCCGCGAGCGATCTCTACAGCAAGGAAAACGCACTTAGGGTTTTCAATGATATCCGTAAGAAAGCCGTGGAAAACGGGACCTCGGACATGACCATGGAGGAAATCGATGAGGAGATTGCTAAGGCGAGGAAGGGAATCGAATGAGCAAAGCGTATTGCGCCGTGATCGACACGAATGTCCTGGTGGCAGCCCATCTTTCTAGGCACGAGGACTCCGCCGTGGTCCGAGTGTACAAAAAGATCATTGAATCCGAGATAATCCCTCTCTATTCACCAGGAATCATCAAAGAATACAAAGAGGTTCTTTCGCGGAAGAAATTCGGGTTCGATCCGAGCGAAGTCAATTACACCTTAGCACTTATTATGGATAGAGGGGTTGAAGTTAACCCAAAGCCTACTGGCATGAAGCTCATCGACATGAAAGACCTGGTTTTCTATGAAGTGGTCTTAGAGAAGAAAGAGGACGGAGCCTATTTGATAACCGGAAACAAAAGGCATTTCCCGTCCGATCCCATCGTGGTGACGGCCGCTGAGTTTTTGGAAATCATCGGCGAAACGAAGTGAAATTCGAATATAGTTAAAGGCTTACCATCTACCGGAAGGTTCCTCGACAAATCGTCCGATGATTAGGCTGGTCGCCAAATTAAGCGGCGAGCCTTTTCTTCATCATGGTCGAAAGGCGGCTATTCGTTTACCGCCCACCTACCGCGGGTTCCGCCTTGTCTCTTTATCCTGCCCTCCTTCGCAAGGGCATTCATAGCCAGCTGCACGGTGGCTCGGGAAACACCGAGTTTCGTTGTTAGACCTATTTGGGTCGCCTTGGGATTCGCGCGAAGCTCCTCGACGATGCGAACCCGCAACGGGGAATTGGCCTCAGGATTAGCCTCATTAGCCTCATTGAGGCCAATCTTAGCCAAAGGCAGGATCAAAGTCGAGCGGTCTGGCCCGAAAGACTCTTCGACGCAGGGAGCCTGCCGGCCCGACATCGCCCCCTTCGCCGACGAAAATGCTCAATGTCTTTTTTTCTTTTGGTGACATGGGAATGAAAAGCAGGGATGTTTCCCTGCGCCTCGGTGGACCATGATCTTGCGATCAGCCCACGCACGAGTTATCGAAAAAGATTTCGCGACACCTCGATCCGGACATTGA
>CACYCS010000068.1 GCA_902773005.1 uncultured Erysipelotrichaceae bacterium | reverse complement strand
TTTTGCTTTATTTGGTGAGGAGCCTAAGCTTCTTGAAAGATCTTCTGACTACCACTTGGCCTTCGATTGGACCGATTAGGTCATTGTCGACTGCGATGATGGCTTTGTTCCTTCCGGATACATGGGCGATGATTTCGTCGACGTTCAATTGCTTTGGCCCATCCTTTGAGAAATGGGGGCAGACGGGCGTGACGAGGAGATCGCTGGATTCGGGGTCTAGGATCGGGCCTCCTGCGGATTGGTTGTAGGAGGAAGAGCCCGTCGCGGTGGAGAAGATCACCCCATCGCCTTTCCATGCCGCGAGATTGTCCACTTCAACCTCGATCGATTGGACGGGGTTGGCTTTGAGGATGCAGATGTCGTTGATGGCGATTCGGCCTTCATATTCGATGAGGGTGCGGCTAGTCTCCTTCAGGGATTCGAAATCCTTTCGGGTCAAGCGGTCGATGTCCTCGATCTTGAAGGCGCATAGGTAGCCAAGGTGGCCAGCGTTGATTCCAACGACTGGCTTATCTTCCTTCACGGCTAGTTTCCCAGCCGAAAGGAGCGTCCCGTCCCCTCCTATGGAGACGATGAGATCGCATTCGGAGACGGGAACGAGGTCCCCGATTTCCGATAAGCGATTCGCGACGATGCGCTCGCTGTCCTTATTTGTGGCCGTTAGATAGAACCGCATTATTCTCCAAGCAATTCTTTCGCGATTGCGGCGGCGGCTTTCTTGCCTGCTCCCATCGCAAGGATTACGGTGGCAGCGCCGGTGACGGCGTCGCCGCCAGCGTAGACGTGATCCCTAGAGGTCTTGCCGGTCTCTTCTTCGGCGATGATGCCGCCCCAACGCTCCGTCTCAAGCCCCTCGGTTGTGGATTTGATGAGCGGGTTCGGGGAAGTGCCTAGCGCCATGATGACTTCGTCGACTTCGATATCGAACTCCGAACCCGGAATTTCGACTGGTCTCCTTCTGCCAGAGGCATCGGGCTCGCCGAGTTCCATCTTAATGCAGGTGATCGACTTGACGTTGCCGTTTTCGTCTCCGTTGATCTTGGTGGGGTTCGTGAGGAAAGCGAACTTGATGCCTTCTTCGATTGCGTGCTCCACTTCCTCGGCACGGGCAGGGAGCTCGGCCTTGGTGCGGCGATAGACGATCATGACGTCCCCGCCGAGGCGCCTTGCGCTTCTAGCGGCGTCCATCGCGACGTTGCCGCCACCGACGACTGCCACTTTCTTCGAATGGTTGACTGGGGTATCGGCGTGATCGCGATAGGCCTTCATCAGGTTGATCCTAGTGAGGAATTCGTTCGCGGAGAGCACGCCTTTTAGTCCTTCGCCGGGGATATTCATGAATTTGGGCAAGCCTGCTCCAGAGCCGATGTAGATCGCTTCGTAGCCTTCTTCGAAAAGCTCGTCGACCGTGAGGGTCTTGCCGATGACGACGTTGGTCTCGACATCGACGTCGAGGGCTTTGAGGTTATCGACTTCCTTCTGGACGATGGCCTTCGGAAGACGGAACTCGGGGATGCCGTAGACAAGAACTCCGCCGGGGACGTGGAGCGCCTCGAAGACGGTGACCTTGAATCCTTTCTTAGCGAGGTCGCCAGCGCAGGTGAGGCCAGAGGGGCCACTGCCGATGACGGCGACTTTATGGCCGTTTGGCACGGGTTTTGCAGGCATTTTTTTGCAATTTGCATTGTGATAGTCGGCGACGAACCTCTCGAGGCGTCCGATGCCGACGGCTTCGGATTTCACCATGACGGGCTTGCCGTTTTCGTCTTTGACGATCTGGCCGTTCTCGTCTTTCTTTGGGAGCGCGCCTTTGCCGCGGACGCAGAGGCATTCGCACTGGCTCTCTTGCGGGCAGACGCGTCCGCAGACAGCCGGCAAGGAGGAGGATTCGGAGATGATCTTGTAAGCGCCTTCGAAATCCTTTTCCTTCACCTTCGCGATGAACTCGGGGATGTTGATGTGGACGGGGCAGCCGTTCACGCAGGGCTTGGCTAGGCAATGGAGGCATCTTTCGGCCTCGGCGAGGGCCATTTCCTCGGTATAGCCGGTGGCTACTTCGAGGAAGTTGCCGGACCTGACGCTTGGGTCTTGGGTCGGCATCTCATGTTTTTTGGGAGTCATGTTGGCCATGTTATTTGGCCTCCTTTTTGAACAGGTTGCAGGTCTCTTCGTGGGCATGCCTTTCGAAGTCGAAATACTGACGGCCTCTGGACATCGCCTCATCGAAGTCGACTTCGTAGCCGTTGAAGTCCGGCCCGTCAACGCAGGCGAACTTCATCACGCGCTTGCCATCTTGGATGAGAGACAAACGGCAGCCGCCGCACATGCCGGTGCCGTCGATCATGATCGGGTTCATGCTGACGGTGACGGGGACGTTATAGGGTTTGGCGGCAGCGACGACGAACTTCATCATGATGAGCGGTCCGATCGTGATGATGAGGTCGAATTGCTTCGGATCCTCTTCTAGCATCTCCTTGAGGGGGACGGTGACGTTGCCTTGCCTTGCGTAAGAGCCGTCATCGGTCATGACGACGAGGCGATCGCTTGCTTCCTTGAATTCGTCTTCGAGAATCAATAGGTCTTTGTTCCTGAAGCCGATGATGGAGGTGACTTTGGCGCCTAGACGATGGAATTCCTGGGCAACAGGCATGGCGATTGCGCATCCGACGCCTCCGCCGATGATGCAGACGCTTTTGATGCCTTCGGTATGGGTGGCGACGCCGAGGGGGCCGACGAAGTCAGCGATGTATTCGCCGTCCTCTTTGTGCTTCAGCTTCTCGGTTGTGGCGCCTACGACCTGGAAAATGATCTTGGTGGTGCCTTTTTCTTTGTCGGTTCCCGCGACGGTTAAGGGGATCCTCTCGCCGAGTTCATCGACTCTTAGGATGATGAACTGGCCGGGTTTCGCCTTATTCGCCACAAGCGGGGATTCGATCTCCATTTGGATGACCGTGGGGTTAAGGACTTTCTTGGTGACGATTTTGTACATTGGTTTCTCCTTAAAGAGAAAAGAGCATTTTATTTATTCAATGCTCTTATCCCATCATTGTAAATGATTAAATGCAGGTATAGCCACCGTCAACAGCGATTGCCTGCCCAGTGACATAGCTCGATTCCTCGGCGCCAAGGAAAATGGCGGCGGAATTGAGTTCGCCGGGGTTGCCGTATCTCTTCAAAAGTCTAGTATATTTACTTTTTGCTGCTTTGGACCTTGTTTTTGGATTCGAATGCCTTGTGCTGAAAGTTGCATGAAGTTGCATAAAAAATAATGGTAACAGAGAATCCTTTCAGCCTAATGTAACGGCAAAATTCCCATTAGTTTGATCAGACGTAGCGAGAGCTTTAAAAAGATTGCCAGCACGTTTTCGAGCAAAAACGCATACACGTCCCAAACGTTTTGCCGGAAAACACGCATTTAAGAGCTTGTCTAGATCGAGGGCAGCCCGTTCTTTCGATCGCTGCGCAAACCCGAAGAATCGAGGCAAGGCAAACGTCAGATTAGTTGAAAGCAGATGCGCTTGTATGCCACCTGCTTTTTACACCAAAAGCCGCCCACGGCTTTGTTGATTTGTTGCTTCGCTCCTGGAGAAAAGCCAATTTCGTATCGCTTCGTTTATTTGACGTCCTTCTTCTTTGGAAGAGGGAATCCACAGTACGAGCAGGAATAGCCATAAGTGTTATCCGTTCTATAGCCATGTACCGTGCCAGTATGTCCGCATTTTGGACAAGAATCGACGGGTGTATCGAAGGCACTGCAGCCACCACCGGAAACGGCCTCTAATTGTTCATCGTTGAGCTCAATACCGTTTTCTTTCGCCACCGTTAACAGTTCTTCGATATTATTGCATGCATTGACTTTGGCAATCTGCTCTTCCGTTAGGCCTTTCAATAATTCTGGCTTCATTTTGGGAACCCCGCTTTTCTTTACGATTCTATCATGATGGTTTCCGTAAGAGCACCACTTATTTTGATCAATGTTACTAGCTGGGTGAACAACCTGCACGAATGTGTTTTTTATTCATAAAGATACAAAAAAACCTTTTCATGTGGGGCACATTTGTGGCACGCATCATAATAATGTATAGGCAAGAGGAGCCAGTGTGACCACGATAAAAGAAATTAATATCGGTAAAATCGATCCCTCAATTAAAGAAGTCTTAAAGAAATTAGTTCATGTTGATTTGGACTTCTGCGTTGATGGTGGTTTACTTTGCCAATATTACTTAAAAGAACACGCTAGATATACAAAAGATGTTGATATCTTGTATAACGCAGAAGAAAAAGTCGTGGAAGAAGAATTAAAGAAAGAGTTCGGCACAATAAACTTCTTCTGCTCTAATGGAACAGATAGTTTCTATGAACCATACTTCGTTTGCTTTACAAAGGTTGATGGTTTAAGAGGGCAAGTCGAAGGAAAGAAGATTAACTTCCTTTCTGAGATTAAAACAGAATTATATTCATACGAAGGAATCACCTTTAGAGGAGTTTGTATCGAATATACGATTGCGGAAAAAATTGTTTCCTTATTAAATGAGTTATCCCGTCCATACAAACATTTAGTGGACATCTATTCCTTTTCTAAGATTGATCAATCTCTCTTAGATAAAAAAGAAATTAAAAGATATGTGTCACTAATTGATTCACAAGAAAATGAATTTAGAAAGAGCATTAATGTCAAAGAACAAGTTCTTCCTAAGCAAATTCTTGATGATAAACAGTTAACCCCGCCCATTGCGGTACCCACTCTTCAAAGCAAATATAACGTCAGTAAAGAAGGGATGATATCTGAAGTTAACGAGTGGCTAAGATCAGTTTTATAAAGGTATAATAAAGAAAAAAACGAAAAGGAGGCTAAGACATGAGAAAAGAATTATTAAAAGGTTTAACAGCTGAACAAATCGAAAAAGCTAGCCACTGCCATAGTGAAGCTGAATTAATTGCTCTTGCCAAAGAAGAAGGCGTGGAATTAACCAGCGAACAACTCGCAGCTGTTGCCGGTGGTGGTTGTGGCCCACATGCAGAATCCCGCACTGCGGCGTGCCCACGATGCAACGAACAAGTGCAAGGGGAATTCATAGAAACCACCCCAGGTGATGGTAAATATCATTTCATTTGCAAACATTGCGGTTTCGAATGGTTTGAAAAATAGTCATTAAAGACCATTAATATGAATATTAGAAGGGGCTGTTCGAAAACTCATGACCCAAATCATGAAAACGGACGCCCCTTTTCTTATGGTTGATCTAATTAATTAGCGAACAATCTTAGATTGTTCGAAAACCTATTTGCCCGCATGCTCCTTCATTTTCGCGTTCAGTTTGCGCCCTTTCTTGGCAATTGTTTCTACGAAAATTTGTTATAATATAACCAGAAGAGCGGAGCCTCGTAGACACTTAGTTGGCGCTAGTTGTTGAGGGCTCTTTTCATTTTAAGTCGCCCGCTTTTTGCATCGGTAGGCGCGGCATTTTTGCAACAAACTTTGTTTGTTGACCCATCCAATCCAAGATTCTCGGCAATAAAAAGAGGGGCTACCGCAAATTCGAATTTTGCAACAGCCCCCTAAATTACATTGATTTAGCCCTAGATTTAGGACTTCTTCATATGCTTCGACTAACGCTTTGCGAGGAAAGTCATTTACAGCCAACAGAGGCAAATCACGACTGCCCTACTACAAGCTAATGTCTCATGGCGACGCAAAACTTGGATAAATGGGGCGCCAAAGGAAGCAGCGATGCATCGTTTGCTCTGTTCTGCAGAGTTCATCCTGACTTGATATTCTCATTAGGCTTTGGGGAACGCTTGCTCCCTCTTGCCGTATTGCAGTCTAAAAATGCGCTACAATATTTTTGAAAGGAGCGAAGAACTATGGAAAAGCACATTAAGCCAATCCAACCGACACCCACTCTTTCTGCGAAAGACTCCAAAATTATAATTCGGGAAGTCCGCATCGCTCCATCCGCGCAGTCGATCGAGAGAAACGAGAAAAGATTGCTGGATTCGAAAATAGTTTTTAAAGAATGAGTGGATATTTATCCGACCGGCAGTTTGCCGATATTTTAAGCGTGGTATTGATATATCCGATTGGGTCGAATGCCCTAAAAGACTTATCGACCTATTCTTTTGATACAGGGATAGCAAAGGAATATAAGGATTTTTTATTGCGCGAAGCGAAAAATCTAGACGAGTTGGCCATTTCCAAGACATTTATAATGATTCATATTTGAGATTATAGAGTTTGGTCTTTCTTCTTACGGCCCTCGTTCCCTCGTCTCGAACTAGTAAGCCCCACTTACTAGTTCGATCTTCATATTATTTCGCGGAATCGCTCTTGTCCTGACACGACAGCTTCTGCCCCATGACGACGCCAATTCTCCAAAAAGAGCAAACTCCGCTCTCTCCGACGAAGCCCCTATTCGACCCGTGGGACACGATTTCGACGACGGCTATATTTCGCTCGCTCGAATCGATACCGCGCGACGTGGGACGACCGGGGCTAGCCAGAACGATTTATATACCAGTATATAAAACGCTTCGACGTCGATGTACTTTAAAAGAGGGGCTATTCGCCAATCTGCTTTCAAAGACCCCTATTAAATCTTATTAATAATATGTTAACAATTCCAAGTTACAGTTATGCTGTCAAGAAATAAAGCGCAATATCCGCCACCAGAAGCAACCGCTTTACTAAAAATTTTTATTTCGAATAGAGCGTATCTAATCACATTATTTTGATCTGGCTTTGTCCATGTATGAGTGTAGTGCTCATCATTTATGACAGTATTGCTGGAGAATACCCCTTCTTCATAGAGTTCATCTTTGCTGTTAGGAGTTTCTATACATTTATTAACATTATAATCTTCACCAAAAAATCTAACTGTCGCTCTATAGCTGGTGCTTTCTTGATTGTCAGCGCCTGGAAGTAAATGGAATGAAAATGAGAATGATTGCAAGTTATTGACACCAACTGCTAACGTAGTTTTTAAGTCATTTTGGTTATCATTGACTGGATAATCGGCCCAA
>CACYCS010000067.1 GCA_902773005.1 uncultured Erysipelotrichaceae bacterium | reverse complement strand
TTTAAAGAACGGGCTTATCCGCGACTGTTAAGAACCATCTCGCGCGCATAGTCCATTTGCTTTTCCGTGGGCTCTCCATCCGAGATGATGAATGCGATCTCGCGGATCTTCTCTTCGAGGCCAAGCTCCTTGATATCGGTATATGTCCTGCCGCCTTTGATGGACTTCGAGATCTTGATGTGATGGTCAGAGAACGAAGCGACTTGGGGCATGTGGGTGATCGCGATGACTTGCCTCGCCAAGGAGATCTCATAGATCTTCTTCGCGACTTTATACGCGATCTCGCCGCTAATGCCGGTATCGATCTCATCGAATATGACAGTCGGGGTGCGATTGGCTTTCACGAATATTGCCTTGAACGCCAGCATGATGCGGCTAGCTTCGCCACCCGAGATCACCTTATCGAGGTTACGCATCCCTTCGCCGACGTTCGTTTCAATCAAGAAGGCTATTTCGTCAATGCCGAGCTCGCCGAAATAGGATTCGTCCGCTTTGCTCACATCGCGGAACGAAATCGCGAATTTTGCCTGTAAGCCAAGGTCGATGAGATTCTCGCCAAGCTCGTCTTCGATTTGCTTAGCAGCCCTCCGCCTGATCGTCGAAAGTTCCTTGCCCAAAACAATCGTTTTCTCTTTCGCTTGTTTGAGTTCTGCGGCTTTTTCTTCAATCGCAGCCTCAAATCCCCCATGATTTCCAACCATGGTTTCAAGCTCGTCGCGATAGGCAATTAGAGAGGGGATATCCTTCTTGTATTTCCGTTTCAAAGACTCCAAATCGCTTTGCCTGCTCATAAGCTCATCAAGCCTTGAGGGGTCGTAATCTAGGTTCTTAAAGTCTTTCTTCAGGGAAGAAAAGATCTCATCGATTTCGTAATAAGCTTCGTCTAATTTCGCATATGGTTCTTTTACGGAATCGCGATACTCAGAAAGCTTCTCGAGGGTCCGATTGAGTTCATAGAGTCGGTCGATGAAATCCTCGCGGATAATCCCATCCGCGGTTTGGTATAAGGCAAAGATCTTATCGTAGTTCTTAAGCAAGGAGATCTCGGCTTCGATTTCTTCCTCTTCGTTTTCCTTTAGCCCAAACGTCTTCAGCTCATTTAGCTGATAGGCATAGAAGTCTCTGCCCCTTTCGATATCCTCTTGCTTCTTCTTTAATGCTTCGTATTCTTGCTTCTTCTCGCGGTATTTGGATAAGGCGTCGGTGTAAGCGACAAGATATCGCGATCCGATTTCAGGATTGAACCCATCGACGATCGAAAGGTAATTCTCGGGGTTCAATAGCTTCTGCGAATCAAACTGCACATGGATGTCCGCAAGGTATGGCGCAATGCGGTTCAAATCCGAAAGCGTGGCAGGCGTGTCATTGATTTTGATGGAATTCTTGGTTTTGGATATGGTGCGTTCCACCGTGATATGGTTCTCGACGAAAGGCACCTCCATCGCCGAGAGCTCTGCCTCTAGACGCTTGCTCTTTACGATGAAGTCTCCGATGACCGTCGCCTTATCCTCGCCTTGACGGATGAGTTCGCTTGAAGCCCTGGCCCCAAGCAATAAGGACAACGAATCAATCACAAGGCTTTTGCCAGCTCCAGTTTCGCCCGTAAGTACAGTAAAGCCTTCGCCAAAAGAGACATCGATATTCTCGATGATTGCAAAATTGGTGATGCGAAGTCTCTGAAGCATGCGGTAATTATACTTCTACGCGCGCAATTTGGAATTCCGTTGCGCGAAAAAGAAAGGAGCGGAGAACCGCTCCGGTGGATTACAGGGCCATGAAGCTCCGGCTGTCCCACATCTCATCCGCATAGCATGATGCGAGGGTTTGCTCGAAGCGTTGATGTTTGTTTTCGTCGTAATCGTTTTTTCTCCTCCCAAAATGCTGGGAGAAGGTCTTCTTGATGCGTTGAATCATCGCTATTAACCTCCTTCTAACTCTGCGCGGCCGTCCGCGACTTTTCTCTCCCCGCTTTTCGGGGAAGCCAAGAACTATAGTCCCAATTTTTTGGAGGTCAATGAATAATTCAAATGAAAGCGGTTACTTTTCCTTCTTTAGGCGCGCCAAATCGCTTCTTCTACTAGTTTTCTTAAGCAATTCGTAATTCTGATTCAAAGCCTTGAGGTAACTGCCCTCTGGGTTATTCTCTTCGAGGTAGAACCGTTTGTTCTCAAGCCCTTCCGGAAGATAGGTCATCCTTGCCCATAGGTCAGGCCTATCGTAAGGATATTTATCCTCTTCCTTCATGTTTACCGGAGTATACCTTAGGTAATCCCGGATACCCATTCCTTGGCTCTCTGCAAAAGCCATCGCCCCTTCAATGGAATCCGCCCCAACTCTAGAATGCGGGGAAAGGCATAGATCGATCACGGCATTGCCAAGAGGAATCACGGCTTCGGGGAACCCGACTTGCTCCGCCGCCTCAATCGCCATCTGGGCCCGCATCACCGCGTTCGGATTGCCTAAGCCGACATCTTCATACGCGGTCACTAGTAGCCTCCGCTTAATGGAATCCAGATCCCCGCTCGCGCAAAGCTTGGCTAAGTAATATAAGGCGGCATCCACGTCTCTGCCTCTAATGGATTTTTGAAGCGCAGACACCGTGTCATAATGCTCATTCTCATCTTTATCCGAAGCATAATTAGGTACGGATTCGATCGCAGCGACGTCTTCTTTGGTGACCGTGTCCTTGCCTCGATATAAGACGGATGCTTCTTCTAAGACATTCAAGGCAAATCGCATATCCCCGCCGGACAATTTTCCGATGTAAAGCAATGCCTCATCTTCAAATTCAAGCGACCCGTGTAGTCCTTTTTCGCTTGAAACCGCTCTTTTTAAGCCAGAAGCGATCTCTTTATCCGTCAAGGGTTTGACTTCGAGCAATTTGGTGCGCGACCTAATCGCCCGATTAAGCGAAATATAGGGGTTCGCCGTCGTCGCGCCAATCAAAAAGAAGGTCCCGTTCTCCACATAGGGCAATAGATAGTCTTGCTTCGCTTTGTCCAAGCGATGGACCTCATCGACGATCACGATGCAGGGGTGCCATATCTTTGCTTCCCCTACCGCGGCTTCCATGTCCTTTTTCGTGCAGGTGACGGCGTTGAGGCTTACGAAATGCACCTTCATGGACTTTGCATAGGCCTCAGCAATCGTCGTCTTCCCCGTTCCAGGCGGGCCAAAGAAAATCATTGAGAATAATGATTTGGATTCAACGGACTTTCTTAGGAACGATCCCTCGCCCACCAAATGGACTTGCCCCACCACTTCATCAAGGGAAGTTGGGCGAACGCGAAATGCTAATGGTTCTTGCATGGCACACATTATAAAGACCAAAATTAGTGGTGTGCCACACCAAAGGAGCCCGATTGTGAAAATCATCAGCAAGCAAACCAATTCCCGTAACTGCATCGTCTGCGGGATCGATAATCCAAATGGTCTAAAAGCAAGTTTCTACAACATGGAAGATGGGAGCTGCATCGCATTATTCCAATTCAACGAGATGAATCAAAGCTACCCAAATCGCACGCATGGGGGCCTCATAACCGCCATTCTCGATGAGACTATCGGCCGCGCGATCTGGGTAAAAGACCCCACCCTCTTCGGGGTTACGATGAAAATCGAAGTGCAATTCCATAAGCCCGCCCCATATGGCGTCCCCCTCAAGTGTGTCGGTCGCATCACGAAAGAGACCGGCCTGACATTCGAAGGAATAGGCGAGCTTTACGACATGGATGGCAAATTGCTCGACCGTGCGTTCGCGACCTATTTCAAATTATCGCTAGAAAAAGCGACCCAAGATGGAGTCGATCATTCCGAGGAAATCAACGTCATGGTTCCTGATGGATTAACGGAAATCCAATGAAAAGCGAGACAAAGCAAGCAATAAAGGAATTCATTCCAAAAGCGATTATCTCGCTTGTTTTGATTGCTGGGATCATCGTTGGAGTCTATTTCCTCTATCGCCACCTAGGATGGGACAGGTTCCGTAACCGCGAGGAATTCCAGGCTTATATCTCCACCTTCGGAGGCTGGGCGCCAGCGATTTTCATCTTGGCAAGCTTCCTTCAAGTCACCTTCGTTCCGATTCCTGGAGCGGTTACTATCGTTGCTGGTAGCTTCCTCTTTGGAAGTGGGATGAGCTTCTTGTATTCCTATATCGGCATGATGGTAGGCGCAATCCTCGCGTTCTGGCTTGGCAGGTGGATCGGAAGGCCATTCGTTGATTGGCTTTCAGGCGGCAAAGAAAAGACCGACAAGTTGATTGCTAAACTCAAAAACAAGCAGAACGTGGTGTTGTTTTTCATGTTTTTGCTACCGTTCTTCCCTGATGATCTTCTTTGCGCGGTCGCCGGGATTCTTCCCATGCATTTCCTGACCTTCTTCATCATGCAGGTCATTACGCGCGCCACTTCCATTGGGGCAACACTCCTATTCATGTCCGGCGAATTCATTCCATGGACCGAGCCTTGGGGCATCGCCGTGCTAGTCATCGTTGGCATTCTAGCGATCGTCGCCTTCATCATAAGTTTCAAATACTCGGAGAGGATAGAAGCTTGGGGGATGCGTATCATCGACCGCGTATTCAAGCGAAAGGGAGAGAGCGATAAAGACCAATAGAAGCAAGGCGTGAATTCGTTTTCGCCTATTGGATGGCGCTAAAACTGACGCTTTCGCGCGCATGATGTTTTTAGTAACATTTATAATGTTATGAACTTAGCAACTGCAATCGTATTGCTTGCCGTAGGTTCCGCGGTGTTCCTAATCGGCATGAAACTGATGTCATCGGGCCTCCAGAAATCGACCGGAAAAGGCGTGAAGAGGCTCTTCCGCAAAACCGCGAATTCCCGTTTGGCGGGCGTAGGGATAGGCGCCTCCGTCACCGCGCTTATCCAAAGTAGCGCCGCCACCGCTGTCATGACGATCGGCTTCATCAATGCTGGCGTCATGACCGTATTCCAAGGTTTAAGCGTCATCTTGGGCGCTTTCCTAGGCACGACAGTCACCGGTCTTATCGTCTCTCTTTCTTCGTTCAATATCGCAATCTATTTGCTCCTATTCGCGCCCATCGGGGTCATCATGATGTTCTTTAAGAACAAGATCGTGAAGAACCTCGGCGAAATCTTCGCGGGTCTAGGCACGTTGTTCTTCGGCCTAGAAGCGCTGAAACAAGGGTTCGGCTATGAGGAAATCACCGCGTTCTGCTCCGACATGTTCACGGCGATCAGCTTCCCGCCGCTACTACTGCTTATCGGCATCGTCATCACGGCTTTAGTCCAATCCTCTAGCGCCACGACAGGCATTGTGATCGTCATGGTCGGTAGCGGAGCCTTAACCTTTGAGAAAGGCCTCTATCTTGCAATCGGGGCGACGATCGGCACCGTAATCACCACGATCCTCGCGACGATTGGCGGAACCTCAAACGCAAAGCGGACCGCGCTACTAGCACTTCTTAATAGAATCTCAATGGGAATCATCGGCCTCATCGTCGTCTGGATTTTCGGCGGCCCGATCTCCGACTTCTTCACTGGGGTCTTCGCCAATCCGCAGATCGCACTCGCCCTATTCACGATTTTCTATAACATCATCTCCCTCGCCATCTTCCTTCCCTTGCTCCACCCCTTCGTCCGTCTTGGGGAGAGACTCATCAAGGACAAAGACAAAGAGAAGCTCAAAGCCGCGCTTAAGTTCATTGATGACAGGATGTTAGGAAACCCGCAGATCGCCCTAATGCAAGTCAAAAAAGAGATTGAACGCATGGCCGACCTCTCCCGCAAGAACTTCGAGATCGGCTTCCAAATGATGATGGATCTTGATTTGTCGCGTTCGGACGAACTCGCGCAGCGCGAAGATAAAATCGACTTCATCAATAACGCGATCACCGACTTCCTCATCAAGCTTTCTCCGAATCTCGACAAAGACGATGAGGCCATCGTCGGCGGATACTTCCACGTCATCAACGACATCGAGCGTATCGGCGACCACGCCTCAAACTTCATGGACATGGCCACCAGGATGAAAGACGATGACCTCGCTTTCTCCGAGGTCGCCCACAGCGAGTTCAAGCGGATGAAGGGCGCCGTGAGCGAGATGTTCGATGAAGCGATGGTTGCCTTCGACGAACATAGCGAGGTCGATCTCAAAAAGCTCGAAAGCCTTGAAGCCACAACCGATGTCATGCAAGACGAGCTCAATACCGCCCACTACAACCGCCTGAAAACTCAGCAATGCAAAGTCGAGCTATCGCCTTTCTATTCTTCGCTTGTGAGTGAGCTTGAAAGGATCGCGGACCACTTGACCAACATCGGCTACTCCTTCATCAATCCAACAGGCGATGAACCCGTTAAGGCATAGAAAATAGATACACGTCCCTCATCAATCAATAACGGCATCTCATAACTGACTGCCGTTTTTGATTAGCCTACATAATGGTAGATGCTTATATATTTCGACCCTTCGTGGGTCTTATCTTCAATAAGTTCGAACTTGGATGTGCCTGCTGTTCCATCCAGGGATTTCCCATCGATCACATAATCGTAGATTTCATTATGCAAAGCATCGCTATTCCAAAGGATGATGTAATGGCATTCCCCCGAATCCAAGTGTGCAACAAACGCTTCCATCGTCAAGGCATCGATGCCAAGCCTATGGTGGTTATCTTGGATCGCAAAGTCTGCGAAAGAAGGATCGATGCCGCTATTTAAATAGATGGAGGCCGTGCATAGATACGCAAGCGTATGGCCTTTCCGTTCCGCCTCCGGTATCGATTCGTTCACGTAAGTTGTGATAGCCCTATCCGCCTCAAATTGGCCTGAGTAATAGGTTGCGACGGGGATTGAAACCGCGCTAATGCAAGAAAGCCCCACCAAGGAAGTAGCGATGATATTCGCAACCTTTTTGAGAGAGAATAGGCTTATGATCCGAATCACGTAAACGATGAGCCAAGGAACCACAATCAGGAGGTAATGAGGGTAATAGGCAATCGCGAATTGAATTAGCCCTACGATCGAAATTGAGACCCAGTGGAACGTGATTTCCTCGCGCGGCATCTTCTTGCGGCATAGGAATAGCAGCAATAGGAGCAGAGCCGCCCCAGCAAAAATAATTCCTCTCCAAAGCCAAACGGTAGCTGCGCTTCTATCGTTAGAAGATCCAACATACCGGAAGTTGCTGACGATCACGACATCAACCATCTCCTTTAGGAACCCACCCACGTAGGCGTGAACAAAAGGCGGAATAGAAATTAAGGCGATGCATCCCACTACGATCGCGGCATTGAGCAAGATTCGCTTTGCTTTGGTCACCCCATCTTCGCCTTTATCCATCAATCGATTAATCGCATAGAAGATCACGACGCTTAAGGGAATCATCGCATCCGAAGGCCTGATATTGATTGCTAGCCCAGCGGTAACGCCAGCAAAGGCATTTCCAATCATGAAGTAACGGTGGTCGTCTCCTTTCATCGCCTTCACGTAGAAATAGAACATAAGGGCGATAAAAGGGAATACCATCTCGCAGTCGCTTGGGCTTTGGCTCGCTAAAGAATAGACGGCAAAGAACAAGGCGCACGCAATCGTAGAACGCCCCCATCCAAATCCATATTCCCTGCAAATCTCGAAGAAAATGTATAAAAACGAGCCAATGAAAAGGTATTGGACGAAGAACATCCCAACCCGTCCACCTAGCCCATAGCCTAGAGCCATGTAATAGAAAAGGTATAGCCCTTTATGGTCGAAAATCTCAACATAAGGCGTCTTGCCTTCCACTAGCGACCTACCTAGAACCGCGAATAGGGTCGCGTCGTTATAGGTTGGATTCACGGGAATATAGGCATAGATGAGAGACGACACGCGGCTAGAAAGCAAAACTGTGAGGCAGCCAAGCACAAGCGCAACAACTAATGCGAAAAGACGAGGATGCCGTTCATAAATTGAGTCAATCTTTGCTTTCATAATCTGGAACCAATCCTTCAAATATCGGCGCACGCTCCTCGCGGATTCATCTTTTCCTCGCCACAATGCCCTTTATTAACGCCACTAGACAAACGATGCTAGGAGCGATGGCAAGAATCATTGACCCAATGTTCGCGCTTGCGCTAAAGGCGATGGGCAAAACGCCAAAGCCAATGTTGCTAGGCGCATCCAGATCTAAACCAAGCGCAACAAAATAAAGAACCATCACAGTGAGAGAAACAACTAACCCAATCGAAGCAAGCGGCAGTAAGAGGTCTTTCTTTTTCTCCGGCGTCAAATTGTTGAAATAGAACTCCCAGATACATAGGGAAAAGAAATCCAAGAAGAACGTCACTAGAAGCAATATGCTATAGAACTGGTGTCCGTGCGCAAAATCGATGATGAATAAACCAAATAAGAAAGCCGATAACCCATAAAGAGCGATGAGCAGCCACACGCCGACGAAGAAGCAATATGCAAAACGCGCTTTCTTAACCGCCGGTCCCCTGCTAGGAACGATATAGGGATGGATATCCTTCATTTTGGCCAAATAAATGAGGACGAAAATCGCTATCGCCACGTAAAGCGCGGTCCATAGCATCATGTCTAAGGGGTAAATCGGGGTCGGACTTCCCTCTACTAGAGACAAGTACCTTCCGCTAATCCGTCCAACAACGATATAGACAATATTGATCGCGGCAAAGACCAAAATGACAATCGCGTTCTTTTTTAGTGATCCGAGCCTCCGCTCGTCGCTATCGTTACGGAAGCTTGCCTGTAGCATTAGCACCGTCCAAATAGCCATAAGGCATACCAAGATAATCGGCACGCTCCTTAGCAAATCGCTAATCGCGACGTCGAATGACCCGCAAACGATCGACCCCATCGCATCCACGAAAGGATAAAGCGCATGGAAAAAGGCAAAAGAGGCCAAAACAAAAGAGATCACTAAGAGCAGGCTCACAACAATCGACTGCCTGCGCTGCCCCTTGTTGAAAGAGGAGGAAATGAAATTATCTTTCGCAAAGAGACGTTTCATCACCAGCGCACCCACCTAATGAAATCTCCATTGGCCCTTTCATTGTAATAAAGATGCTCTAAATCGAAGGAACCAGATGCATCGTTCAAAGTCACCAAAGAGGCGCCAATCAAATCGAAGTTCTCGTTGATCCCAACCGAATCAAGACCTTCTCTCATCGCGCCTTCTGTTATCGAGGCGTCGATATGGGCAAAATAAAGCTCGGCGCCCGTCTTCACGCCAAGGCCAATCGTGACGCCAAGATACTCGACGGTCCAATCGTTGTTATGCGCATGCCCCATGAACGCGGCTTTGAGGTTATGCTGACTCGCCACATCAAGGAAATCGGAGGCGTATTGCTCGCTTCCATTATCGCCAAAGCCCTCAAGCTTGAAGAATTTGTTCTTATATGTCGCGCCCTTCTCGTGAATATCATTCCAGGCGGCGAGATTTTCATCCTGGGGAATATGGTAATAGGCAATCCCAGGAACCTCTTCGCCAGCTTTCGCGTGCTCTTTAACCCACCAGTCGGTTTGGTCTTTTCGGATGAAATCATAATCCCTAAAAGGTGAAACCGCAGACTCCGAGAAGCTTGCCCCTGAATCAAGATTCGCAATCTGCCATTTGACGAGACTATTCTTCGTGCCGTCGCCAGTGAGATTGATCATGAAGTTGCTTCTGCCATAGAGGTTATCTTCAGGATCGATATGAATGCAGTTTTTGGCGCTTGAAAATCGCTCTGAGAGCCAATTGGGATTATAGAGGCCATGATGATCATGATTGCCCCAAATAACCGCGTATTTGAAACCATATTGCTCTGCGGCTTCCTCAAAGAAATCCAAAAATTGATTCACATGGTACGTATTCGCGAGCATAAAGAGGTCGCCGGTGATCTCGACCAAATCGATTTTATCGACGTGCCTTGCGGCTTCAGCCAATACCTTAGCGACATAGGACTTCGATGACTGGGTTGAAGTGTTGTAACTCCAATGAATATCGGTTAGCTGAAGGATGTGAAAGCCATCGCGATACTGCATCGAATGGATGTAGTCGTCAAGATGGTCTCTATAGTCCTTAGCCTCTTGGCAGCTTGTGAGCCCGACCATGGCGACTGGAACGAGGAATAGCAGATGACCGAATTTCATTTTTGTTCGTCTTAGCAAATGCAAATAAACATTACCACGTTTCGCTTCGTGATTCCTTATATTTGTGCGCGCGTAGGATTCTTCTTTGCGCGGCGCACAGCCAATTCACGGGGGACGTGCATCTATTTTCGAGCCGTGACCCCTATTTCACCACCGACTGCTAAAAATGGATCCACAGGGGCCGGGTAGGCAGTTCAGGCTGTGCGCTCAATGGATGAAATGGGTAAAGACCCTAGGTTCATCCTCAAGCATATCGGAATAATTCTTCTTTGCGTCTTTGATCGCCTTCATCAGGAACACCATCCGCTTAGCGACGACGCGGGCGTTCCTTAAGCCTTCTTTATCCTGCTCGATCTCGCCTTTTTCTCGGCCGAATCCATTGTTCCAGTAGTCGCCTGAAGCAATGGGCATTCCCGAGATCGAGAAATATTTGTTCATCACGTCAAAGGAAGCAACCGTCCCACCGCGCCTAGCAACGGCGAACGCCGCACCTACTTTCATCGCGATTGGATAGTAGCGACTATAGAACAAGCGATCCAGGAAGGAGATAAGCGTTCCGTTAGGAGAGCCATAATAAACAGGCGAGACAACGATTAAGCCATCGGCTTCTTTGAATATCTCTGCCGCTTCATTCACCGCATCCTTGAACACGCATCCAGCGTTGGTCTTGGCGCAATTATTGCACGCGATACAGCCTCTGATGTCTTTGTTTCCGATCTGCATTATCTCGGATTCAACGCCATAAGAGTCGAACACCGATACGGCTTCCTGAATGAGTTTGCTGGAGTTGCCCCCTACTCTAGGGGAGCCATTGATGATAAGTACTTTCATTGTTTATGTCCTTTTTCGTTTTCTTGCGGAATGGGAAGCTTAACCCCATCGAAATAGGCCTCGACGGCTTTACGATGATCTTCAGCGAATAGATAAGGTAATTCGTCTTTCCCGAAGAAGCGAAGTTCTAGGGATTCTTCGTCGATTCGCGGCTCTCCTTCAACGATGTCGAACGCATAATAAGCTCCGATCGTATGGGCTTGATCTCCGTTGGCCCATACCATGTTATGGTTATGGTAGATTCCGAGGAAATACTTTGCCTGTACCGTAAGCCCCGTCTCTTCCTTGATCTCGCGGTAAGCGGCTTCGAGATAGGTCTCATCTAGTTCAAGGAGGCCGCCGACCAAACTCCATTCCCCGTTGTCGGATCTTCTTTGAAGCAAGATCTTGCCATCTTTTTGAATGACGCCTCCGGCCGCGTTCAGAATGATTTTCTTACTGCCGAGGTCTTTTCTGATTGTCTTGATATAGTCCATATTTATGCTGTGCGTACAGGCAAAGTATATCGCATTCAGGTTGTTTTGTCGGGTGTGACAACGCGAAATGCATTTCGCTTATTTTAAGTCGCTTACAACAAGCGAGATCAGGTTCTTTATCTCGCTGGGATTCTCGCTATCGATAAGTAGCATAGGCTTTGCAGATGGATACGGAATTTGCTCTTCTAGACCGCTGTTTCTGATAGACTTTGTTTTCTTGACGAGGAATCTATTGTCATAGATCCCGCCGAAAATAACGCCATCTTTATAGAGCAAATATTCGCCCATCATCTTTTTGTAGGTGACGCCATTTACTTCTCTTAGAAGATCAAAAACATAATCCAAGTACTCTTTATCGCTAGCCATTGATTGCATCCCACAACCGGATTTTTGAATCGACTCTTATTATACGATCTAGTTTATTTAATTAGTGACAAATCTCGAAGTCCCTAATCCCATGAGTTTTGCCTCTACATCTCAATTTGTGGTCCGCTTTATAAAGCCAGAAACTTCGTTCGTTTTTGACATAATTCTATAGCGACACTTCCGGCGCGACCACGTCGACGAGGTCGTCGTCGCTCCTTTGGGTCAGCTCCATCAGCGCCCCTCCGAGCAGACCATCTGCCCATACTTGCACTTCTCCATCACTTGGCGGACCAGGCCGACCTCGAACGAACTCAGGTATGAATTGCCTTTTTTTGGTGAGAGAGCCATGCCCGTTCCGGTTCGAATCCGGAAGGACGCGGAGTTAAATACACTCATGCCCACCGCTTCTTTTAGAAAGAAAAAAATTCCTAGCGCAATCGTGTCAAGAACCTGTTAATTATTTGGAAAGGTTTACCTTATTTAATACAATTGTCCCGTGAATCATTTTAAATATGCTTTTCTAAGATTCGTGGTTCTGTTTCAACAAATCCTTTAGCTTTGTAAAACAATTTGGATTCCCAATATTTTTCATCTCCCAAATGAATTGAAATCTTTTTATATCCT
>CACYCS010000066.1 GCA_902773005.1 uncultured Erysipelotrichaceae bacterium | reverse complement strand
TTGATGACTTTCTCGCTTTTATGGCGCAGCAAAAAGAATAAGCCCACTCCAAGTCCGATCACGAAAACCATTGAGAGGATATAGGTAATCGAGGCAGGTCCGCCCCAAGGAATTCCATTCATAGTCATACGCCTCCAAATCGAGAGATGTCTAATGCCATCAATTTCGAGAGCGGGCATATCCTATCACGCATTTTCGAATTATTCCATTTACAATGGACCAAAACAATCACCATTGCCATGGGCAGGAACGTTTCCAACGCTAGATAAGAGAAACATTTTGTTCGTCGGAAAAAAGGCAGAGTCAACACGGCAAGTTGGCCTCAAAGCAATGGCCTGCTAAGTCGAAAAGCAATGCGCAATCAATGTGCATTCAAAACAAATATGATGTCACGGGGTCGATGAATTTGCTTTCCTTGAAGTTTCTTCTGACCATGGCTCAACGCATTTGTAACTGCTGAAGAAGCGAGGATACCCATCGGATTTGAGTTCGTCGAAGGAGATTATCGCTATGTCGCCTTTATTACGCGTATCTTAGTGTTCGTTTACGACACTCAAACGCCAGGTATCTAGGCAAAATTTTGTACGTTTTTAGACAAAATATTTAGTTTTTCTATTAATTTTCCGAAAATATTGCACGAAAAGCGACAAAATATTATAGTAAAGGCATGAAACTATTCCATGGTTCAGACAAAGAAATCAACGAACCTCTTTACGGCATAGGGAGGAAAGACTGCGATTACGGCAGCGGTTTTTATCTTTGCGATGAGTTTGATAGCGCCTCATTATGGGCGGGTCAGTACAAGAACGGGGGATACGTCAACGAATATCAGCTTGACCTATCTTCATTGCGCGTCAAATGGCTGAACCACCACTCGAACGACGATATTTTGCATTGGGCAGCCTTGCTTTGCTCGAACCGTATCGATCAAAATACTTTGCGCGAGCGGAGAGAAGAGATTGCGTTCTTAATCCGTCATTACAGCATTTCGCTCGATGATTGCGACGTCATCGTCGGCTATCGGGCGGACGATTCCTATTACAATTACACAAAAGCGTTTCTGGAGGACGATTTGCCATTGGAGTTACTCAAGCTTGCAATGGAAAGCGGTAAGCTCGGCCTTCAGTATGTTTTGCATTCGAAGCAGGCTTTCGATGCCATTGTCTTTGAAAAATCCTCCCGCGTTTCCCATAACGATCGTTACTCCCTTTTGGAAACGAAGGCCAACCGAGAGTTCAACGAACTAATGAAATCGCGCACCCCGAACATGACTTATCTGAGGGATATCATCCGTGGACACCATTGATTTAAGCGCAGTCAAAAGCAAATTTGGTTCTTTCCTTTCTTTCGCGTGTCTGCAATGCCAGATGAAACCCGATATCCTAAGCGTGCAGATTGCGCGCAAGCCTTTCTTCGATTTCCTGGAAAAGAATAATGCTTCCCCGTTTTTGGGGGCCACCAACGAGTCGCTCTGCTTTTCCATCTTCGGCGCAAACGTGATAAACGGCTCGGACCATTTTCTGAACGATGTCCGCTATGCCGGGGAATGCTATATCTCGGTTTCCGTCGCCCTCTCTATGCCGCTACGCAAACTCTTCCTGCTTTATCCCTTAGACAAGATGCTTGCGCTATATCCCACCTTCCACGAGATGGGCCCCTTTCGTATCATTGAGAGGGTAAAAGAGGATTTAGAAGGCAAAACCGCGTTCTCCGTTTTGCTGGACGAATCGAAGCTCAGCCTGAACTCACTTGCGAAATTGCTCCGATGCAGACGCAATTACTTAATGTTGCTGAAAGAGGATCCCAATCACGAAAAGAAACTCAGCCAAAAGACCGTTTCCGCTTTAAGCGAATTGCTTCAGGCCGACCCTGTGTTTTTCTCCTCCAGCTCCTTCTGCCCCTACTCCTTATCGCTATGGGACGACGAAAGGTACGTGAGGATATTCAAAAAGAATCTCTCCTCGTTCCTCGGGAAGCAATATCCAATCGTCCTTCTCCTTAGTGGCGAAGACAAAAGCAAGGAATCCCATGCGCGTATTTCGTATCAATGCATCGAGATCACGAATTCGACCGGAAGGCGACAAATGCCATCCTATCTATTCGATTACCTGATCAAGATCAGCATCGATGATTACAAAGAAAGCCTTTTGGAGGACAGAATAGCTTTTTGCTGACTTGCTTCTAGGCGGATTTTTTGAGCCTTGCCATTTGTCTTTTCCCCAATAGCCTTTGGCTATTCGAAACAAAAATAGTTGATCTGCCTTCAGCGCGATGCGCGGTGGTTGGCTAAATTCAGACCGGACGATAAATAGAAAGGACGCAGATCGAGCAAATATCGATACACGTCCCCGCTATTTTGGTTATAAAGTCGTGTAGGTCTTGGTCGCGCTATCCACGCCCTCTAGCGCCTTGTTCCAGCCAGAGGCTTTGTCGGAAAGACTGACATTCGTATTTCTTCTCAAAGAAGTTCTTGAGGTAGTTTTCCGCGATGCGCTTACGGCATCGGCGTCAACGCCTTCGCAGAAATGGGATACGCAAGAATTTCGGGAGCGGCTTCCTTAAGGTCTACCGGGTCTGCAGAGGGATGGCGAAGATAGCTCAGCAGTCGCTAACCCTCCGCGACCGCTGCCAGAAAAAAAGCCAAGGAAGGGTGATTGCTTTCAGTTCAAACTGAAGCTGAATTTTTAAAGGCGCGACGACTGTCAAAGCCATAACGAATCGCCCCCTATGGCAATCGCCCCCGGTGTGCTAAAATCCATGGACGAACATATTCCAAACAGGAACCGGGGGGCTTTTTATATGGAACGGATGATCTGCCAATGCTGCGGCGAGGCTTTGCATAAGCGCGGCGACGTTTACGAATGCAGATACTGCGGCGCGGTCTACCGCGACGACCAGGCCGAAAGGGCTGCGGGCCTCCTGAGGGGCTTGCTCGACGACTTCAAACTAGAGCAACTCTCCAACGCCAGGCGCCGCCTCTACGAGACCACCCACGAAAAATACCCGAGCTCCCAGGCCGTGACCCAGGCCGCCGGCGCCGTCCTCTCGATCAGCCCCGACGACTTCATGGCCCGGGTCTACCTCCAT
>CACYCS010000065.1 GCA_902773005.1 uncultured Erysipelotrichaceae bacterium | reverse complement strand
GGAGTCGCCCCCACACGGACCTGATGGTAGTGTGACCTTGGTGAAGGAAAGAAATTAAAGTCCTAGTTCACATTGATGATTTCAATTTTAGGTAACAGTCTGTTATTTTTTATTTTTCTGCCTCCGAATTTCCCAGAAAAGCATATTTCAAAAGCTTTTTTTTCGTTTGCACGAAGCGAAAAAACAGTTTCTTTTGGGGTTCGTCGGCAACTACGCCCCTTGTGGACTTTCACCACAGACCGACGGCATGCCCGTCGTACTTTAAAATGCCAGCCTTACGGAAGTTTTCTCCAATAAGGCTGGCATAGAATTTTGATGGATAGAGGCTGAGTCCCAATCGAAGCGAGATCAGACGGTCATATTGAGGTCATCATCGAGTTCCACGATGTTCTCCAAATCGTTTTGGGCTTCATTATTCCCGTTTTGCGGGGCGAGGTCCTCGACTTCCTTCTGCTGGAGGAAGGGTTCTCTTTTGATCTCTGGCGCATAGGCTTTGAGCCATTCCCTCGCCACGCTATCTTCGCTCGTCTCATCGCAGGCTTCGATTGCGGCGGTCACGAATATCGCGCGGTCTTTGCTCGTGCCCTTCATGTCCTCGATCTTCTGATACCCCTGGCTCTTTTTGCGGTCCAAATAGGCTTGGCCTTTGGTTTTTAGATGCTCCTTATTCAGGTAATTCGGCGACTTCGGGTCATTGTAATCCTTGAAGGCTTGAAGGAATTCCTTGTATTGCTTGGAGGTCGAGAAGAGGATGTATCTCTCCATGATTCCGCCTTTATGCTGATCCTCAAGCGCGGCGATGTCGAATTCCTGACCGGCTCTCCCCATGCGGATGTTGAATTTCTTTCGCCAAGCTTCGAGGTATTCGTTCTCGAAGGAACGATTGATGCTTGAGACGTGGAAGAGCTCGTTTCCTTTCCTTTCGCCCATCCTGACGTTTTGCCCTGCATTTGGCGCGAAAAAGGCGTCGAAAGTGATCGGCTGGGGGTTCGTGGGTTTTCCATCTGGCCCCACTTCATAGGATTCGGGCTTCAGCTTCACGAACATCCCTTGCTGAAGCGGGATATTGCGTTCCACGAACTTCCCGAAGAAGGACTTCGGCGTTTCGACCCCTTCTTCGACGAGAGTCAAATCGACCGTGCGGCCTAGGATTCCCCCGCCTTCATTCATGAGCTCGGCATTGGATTTAAGAAGGGCGGCTTGAGCGGGATTGAGTTTAGGACAAGCGAAATAATCTTGTCCTGCCGCGGCGCGCACCATATCGACTGGATAGCCGATGGTCTCCATGGGCTTGGTGACCACGCTTAGCGCGCTTTTTAGCTCAGGGTTGGCGGCGGCGTGGGTATTGAGGACGGAATTGAAGACGAAACCCTCTTCGCATAGCGGATAGGTGTCGCGATAATACTCGGCAAGCTTCAGCTTGTCATCGCCGCAGGCATAGATCGCGCTAGGATCGGTCTCAAGCGCTTTGCCATAGCGCATGAAGACGATTTTGTTGGGATCGAGGAGGTAATCGCGGTAGATGCGCTCATTGTAGCGTTCCGCCTCATCGGTGCCGCTCGTATCGAATTCGAGGTAGATCGTGCGGCTAAGGGGATCGGGCCTGACTTCGGTTTTGCCGTATTTGGCTTCTAGCGCGGCGTGGATTTGCCTTTGCGCGGCGCGCTTTTCTTCCATCTCCTCGGCGATGCGGTATAGCCCTACTTCAACCGGGTCGTCAAGACGCTTATCCAAATCGGGGTCGATCTCGACTTTCATCCCTTGCGGGAGCGTCTCGTTCATCTTGTCGACGAGGGCTTTGTGGCGCGCTTTGATCGCTTGCTTTTCCGCAAGCGTGAGGGGCTTGTATTTACTAGGCATAATCGAATTCCTCATTCGCCGAACATCGTCTTCATCGTCTCGGAGGCGATGATCGAGATGTTGGTCCTATTGGTGGGCGAGGTGATGACGAAGGCGTTTCCGCGCGGGTTATTGATGATCTGGTCCTGCTCGACCTCGTTGATCTGGCCCGCTTTGTCATAGAGGGTGCAGAGGTCATCCATGTCGTTAGGCGACAATGAGAAGATGAAGGAATACTGGCAGGCGTTGATGATCGCGGTCGATTTCCTCACGATGTCCTCGCTTCCCACGAAGTCCTTGATGTTCTGGGTGATGACGATCTGCATGCCGTTGTATTTGCGGATTCGCTTGGCGAGCTGATACATGAAGTCGAGGGCGACCGGATACTTCGGGTCGATGAAGACGTGGGCCTCATCGATTGCGACCACGATCTTGCGGTTCGCGCCATGCTTCAGGTTGAAGTCGCGGTTTTTGATGATCTCGTTGTCCAGCCACTTGAGGACAAGCAGCATCTGGGCGTTCGCGATCGTGCCGTTTTTGTTGGAAAGCAGGCTCTGGAAATTGAAGACGGTGAAGTTCTCCTTGACGGTCAAGGTGCTTTCGCCGTTCCAGAGGTTCGCGTTCCTTCCTTCGCCTGCGAATTTGGAGACGTAATTGTAGAGGATGCGGAGCTGGGTGACGTCATAATCGACCTTAGCTTCGTTAAGTTGCCTCTCAATCAGAGCGTAAAGGTCATCGAAGGTCGGATAGTCTTTGGCTTCGAGCTTCGAGAAATCGGAGCGCGAGTCGATGCCTTTTTCCTTATATAGGGTGACGATCAGGTTGTTGAGGTATTCCAGCGCGTCGCTAGAGATGCCAGAGAGGGCAACGCGGAAGAATTCCTCGAGGAACTGGAGGTGGACCGCGAAGTTATTGACGGAGGAGGCATCCCCTTCTTCGTCCCCTTCTAGCGTCGTGATGACGTGGAACGGGTTGATTCGGCCTTCTCTCGCCGTGCCGACGTCGATAAGCCTCCCGCCTAGATTCTGGGCGAGGAACTGGTATTCGTTCTCGGGGTCGAGGATGAAGATCTTGCAGTTCTCGGCTGCGAGTTGCGAGAGGATGGTCTTGGTCGCGAAGGATTTGCCAGAGCCGGATTTCCCGATGACGACCATGTTCGAGTTGACCCTCTCGAAGTCGCGCTTGAAGAAGTCTAGGACGACCGGGAAGTCATTCTCGCTTCCTAGGACGCATCCTTTCTCGTCCATCACGGTGGAAAGGACGAAGGGGAACACGGCCGCGACGGAATTCGAATGGATCGCGCGCTGGAACGGGGTCATTAGGTCTAGGCGCGACAAATTCGAGGAGATGAGGGCCAGGTTCTGCGAGAAATAGTTATCGACGATCTCGAATCCCTCTTCCGAGAAGATGCGCTTGATCCTCTTTTTCTCGCTGCGCCTAGCGTCTTTCTTGGCGTTAGGGTCAGGATAGACCGTGATGTGGAGGTTCACCCCAAACAGGGTCTCGTTGTCGTTTTGAAGCATGCGCAAGACTTCGACGAGGGTATCGATATGGGTTTGCTTATCGATGATGCTTGAGGCGCGATAGGAATTGTTCGACTGCGAGGCGAGCTCTTGGACCGAGCGGTCGATCATGTGGATCGCCTTGCCCTTCTCAAAAGGGGCGAGGTTCATGACGACTTTGGTATTGGGGATGTTGAAGATGCGGTACCCCCAGGCGTTAAGGACGGAGATCGGGAAGTTCTTGACCGTGAAGATGTAGCACTCCTCGCCGTCGATGATCGTCGAGCGGGGCTTGAATTCGATGGTCTGCGGATAGACCCAGGACATGAATTCCTCATGGCTCAGGAGGTTCACGTCCTTCTCCTCGAACTTCGAGGAATAGTTGTATTTGGCGAAGATCCCGAGTTCCATCGTGTCGAGGATATGGGAGGTCATGCCGATGTTCTGGAAGATCTCCACCGCATCGGTTAGGATCGATTGGATAACCTCTTTCGATTCATCGTAGATCACGAGGTAATAGAAAGGCTTCTTGATCGGGGTCTCATCGGTCAAGACGCGATAGGCGCGGATGCGGTCATCGATGATCTTGCAGCGCGAATCGAGCTCTTGCTTCGTGAGCTCACCGCTTTCGAAGAGATGGAACAGGTCATCCTTCTTCCTGTTCTCGTCCTCGATATAGGACTCAAAGCTCAATTTGCGGTCGATTTTCACGATCGAGGCGCGGGTTTTGTTCGCAACCTCGCGGATGATCTTGCCGAAATGCTCCTCGATCATCTGGTCCTGGCGGAATTCGGAAAGAAGCGAGAATTCGCGGGGATCGATCTGGAGTACGCCAGCGAAATAATCCTTATAGACGATGAAGCCGTCGCGGATATCCTTGAACGGCATGAACGAATCGATGTTGGTCTGCGATTTGGAATCGTTCTTGTAGTATTTCTTCACCGCGAAGACGTATTTGATCGAATGGGCGATGAAGAGGTAGAACCGCTTGCCTTCAAACGGCAAGAACATCGCGACCCCGATGACTAGGACCACCGCCGCCAAAATGAAGCGCGCGATGCCAAGATTAGAAAGCAATAACAGGACGATCAGGCCGAGGAAAGCGAAGGCGATGATGATGTCTAAGATGGAGACGTTGCGGAAGAATTGAACTTTGACCTTTGTGGTGCGTGGGATGATCCTCATGGCTTATTTGTCTCCTTTCTTCTTGTTGCCCATCAAAGCGTTGTTGACCGAGTTATTCACCATGTTGACGCCAGGGTTATTGGCGTTGGCGTTGCTCATGTCGTGCATCTCGATCATCTGATTGCCGCCTTTTGGCGGGTTTACTTTGGCCGCCGAATCCCGATTGTTCTGCTTTTTCGACGAGTCGATCGCGTCTTTCACGCGGTTCTGGCGGTTCTCGCCTTCCCCATAGGAGGCTTTCTTGTGGTTGGCCGCCCCGCTGGAGGCGCCGGCATTAAGTCTAGCGCGGTCCATCGCGTAATCGTGGTTTGTCCGGAAGCCAGTCGCGCGCCCTAACGCGGTGCCTAGGCCCTGGTTTTTGGTGTCGCGGAGGAAATTAACCGCGCCGCGGGTCGCGCCGAATGCCCCGCCAAAGACTCCGCCGACCGCGCGGCGGAAGCCACTCGTGGCGATCGCGTTGTCGCGAAGCTCATTGCTGCCAGCCCCAGGGGAAATGAGGTTTCCGACGAGGGCCATCACGCGATTCATCGAGACGCCGCCGCCAACGATGATCACGATCTTCATGAAGTTGTTGAGGATGGAGTTATCGAAGAAGACGAGGGCGCTATTGGTGATCGCGGCAATGATGAGGGCGTAGATATTGATTGCGATGATGCAGCCATATCCCACTAGGAACTTGGTGATGAATTGGTCGCGCCAGAGCTTGAATCTTGCGCCATCGTCCAAGATGGAGGTCGACAAGGAGATCGGCGCGAAGACGAATAGGATCACGATTGAGATCGCCCTATCGACGAACATCAATAAGGTGAGGCCGAGGCAAATGATGATCACGAGGGATCCGAGGTAAGAGAAGAAATAATTGTATTCGGAGAGGTCGAGGTATTTCTTGACGTTCGAGGTGCTCGCGTAATTGAAGTCGGAGGACAAGAAGAAATCCTCCGGGACGCCGCCATGTCGCGCGTCTTGGCCGAATGCGCCAGCCAAGAAGCGGCCGAGGCCATCTGGCGAGCCGCCGGTCGTGGCTTGATAGAGGACGGACATGATGCGGCCGGTGAAGAAGATGAGGACCGTCATCGCGGCCGGGATGAAAAGGAAGATGAGAAGGGTCTTCGCGACCTGGACCGCGATCTGGGCTGGGGTCTTCTCGACCTTTTCGCTCGCGATGGTCCTAAGTATCGCAAACACCGCGAATACCGCCACTAACGCAATCGAAACCATCACCGCGCCGACGAAGGCGTAGGTGATCGCTTGGTTATGCATCAGGAAGCTCACGAAATCCATCTCGGCCCCCGCGTAGCGGATCGGTTCGATTCCGCAGAGCATATTGGCGACGGCCAAAAGGTTATCGATGATTCCATACATCGATTTCGATATGGCGTAGAATATGTTCCAAATCCAATCGAATAGGCCAAACATATCGATTCCTCCTCTCTAACTTAGATTGCCCGCACAAGCAGGTTGATGAAGGTGAACTCAACAGCCGAGAGGCGGTCGAGGTTCCACCCAGAATTGTTCTCTACCCTGAAGTAGAGGCTCCCCCCACTGCCGGTATGAAGGTAGTTGTCCTCATACCCCGGCTGTTTGAAATCGCCAAATACCACGCTTGCCCATTGGCTCGGCTGCATGGCCAGTTCGCCATGGATCATCGCGATATCGAGCGGCGGGTCGTCGTAATCGATGGGCTGCTGCCCGATCTCATTCCCTTCCGAATCGTAGATGGGCTCGTATTCGGGCGAGGTGAGATACCGCACTTTCTGGGGCTCATTTGCGCTGCCAAAGAAATAGAATAGGCTCATCTCTAGCGTCGATGCGGCCTCGGCTTTGAAGCAAAGCGAGATCGATTCGACGGTGAGCGCTTCCTTGAATGGCAAGACGAGATAGAGGTATTCCCTTGACTCGACCTTATCGCCTTCATCCTCCCAACCCATGCTCTTCATGGTGGTGTCGTTGAAAAGCGAATCCTCGACGTCGTAGGAATCCTGCCCGCCATCGTAGAGGCATTTCACGCTCCCGAAGGAGTCGTAATAGCTCTTGTAGCCATCGCTTTTGCTATCGAATACGCCGAGGCTTACGGCGCAGGAGGATAGCGTCAGGGCGATGATCGCGGGTGCCAAAAAATGGGTAGTCTTTCTGACGGCCATGGGGAAAGCTCCCGATTAGGCGACCGGGAATTCGTAGTTCCTGTACCAGTTCGTGAAGACGATGAGGGCGAGCTGGAGCGCGACGAGCAAGACGAAGATCAGCACGAAGCCGATGATCGCGTTCTTGAGGCTCTGCCTCGCCTTCTCATGGTCCTGGGGCTCTTCGGCCTTGGCGTATTTGACGCCGAGGAAGATG
>CACYCS010000064.1 GCA_902773005.1 uncultured Erysipelotrichaceae bacterium | reverse complement strand
TAATGCGAAAAGTAAAAATAATAAAAATCCCGGATAATGCGAAATGTATTGCTTAAGGAAAAAGCGGATAATGCGAAATGTATTATGGCAATGTCACTTTTTTGATACCATCATTTACTATCTTCGGAAAAATGGCAAAAAAAACAGGAAGCGTGCTTTGATTTACGATAGTTTGAAAAGGGCTTCGGAAAGGTTTCCGAAAGCTTTTTAGCTAGCGGGGATCTATGGGAATCGCGATTTCAAATATCTTATGAACGGTGGCTATAATCCCGCATCGCACTATTGAAACATAATAAGCCCGGTCGCCCGGGGGGCTTATTTGCTTAATGAGGACAAATCCTTATTGGTTGGCCTTCTTTTTCTTGAGGTAGACCACCGCGGCGAAGGAGGCGGCCGCCACCCCGACGAAGGTGAGCGTCAGGACGCGGGAAATCTGAATTATAGTTTTTCTAGATAAGCCACTACGGCGTCAATAACTTTCGTCGCATCCTCGCCGGTCCAGTTCTTTCGGCTTCCGCCCAAGGCCTTGGCATACGTTTTGTCATGAAGCGCATCGATGGCCTCATCGATCGCCAAATCAAGCGTTTTGAAGAAGTGCGTCCGACGAACCAGTAGCGCCTCCAACATTTTGGCGACCATGGTTTTGTCGTGCTGGATGTGGGTGATGAGCCAGTAGGCATCGAAGAGATCTTTGTCTCGGGTGTTATCCGTCCCGTATATGGCGAAAGTAGATAGCTTTTCGGCGATCATCCGTTCCACGGGATTGACGGATAAGCGCGTCATTCCTCCGAAAACGATTTCGTAATCGAGTGGCTTGTTGCCCTTGAATAGCGGAAGGTGAACGCCGATGTCAACGGTCAGGGAAAAAGCATCCTTCTCATCGCTGAATACAAGCGTAACCCGCTTTCCCTCGTAATTTTTGTGCCGCAGTTCTTCAATCGTCGAAACGGCAATGGCGATGTTCACGTAAGGCGGCAGTGGGGACAATCGGAGAAAGAAGCTTCTAAGCCCTTCATCGGATAAAGGGTATTTCACCAAATCGAAATCGATGTCTTTGGTGTATCCGCGTTTCCCTTTCGAAAGCTGGTCGAGAATGAGGCCGCCTTTAAAGAAAATGCGCCGCAGCAATTCCGCGTCGCTGCCGAGCTTGGCGATGAAAACCTCTTGGCAGACTTTGCGTTCCGCCTCTTCTTTAGATAGAGATGGCTTCTTAACGCTAGGTATCGCAGGTTTTCTTTGGTCATAGGATCTCCTTTCTGATTCTCGCTCTGAAGATGCCGCCTTTGGGAAGGGCTTTGCAGTATTCCCGAAGTTTGGGAAGGCTCAGCGTCCCGTCGTTGGCGGCTTTGCGGTAATAGGATATGGCGGCGGAATAGGCTTCCATCGAAATAAGCTTTTCCCTGCGGAATACCTCCAGAAGCAACCGCTCCTTGTCGTAAGTAAGGAATTCGACGCCGTCCCGTTCCATGGCAATCGTTCCCAAGGCGCGGGTATTCCTATCCTCCCATATCTGGACGATCCGCTCGTCTTTTATGGGGCGATAGCCGAGATTGAACGAAAGGAAGAAAGGCGGGTTGAGGTATTCATCGGTGATGCCATGGAGGCTAAGCGCGGTTTCTAGCGTCGCTACGCCGGATGGGTAGCGGGCCATGATGGCGGCAAGAAGGTCATAATCCTCCCCGACATAGATTCCCCGCAATGGGTTTTTCATGCCGGCCCGGCTTCTTTTCTTGATTTCGTTTGCCTTGATGATCATGGGCATATTGTACTTTATGCATATAAAAATATCAATAAACTATATGCGTTTTTCCCGGCGGTCTTGACGTGGTAATCATTTAGTAGACGCAAGGCGAGCAACAGGGCGAACGGCAGAGGGAGCGAAAGATAGTTGGCGATAGATTGCCTCGCTCAAGGAGAACGGCCGTCTAAAGGTGGAAGGGAAGACTTCTGCGAAGACATAGGTGGTCCTCGATTGATGTGGCAAGAATAACGCCTGTTGTCAGATAACGGTGGGTCTTCAAAGCGGAGCCCTTGGTTGTCTAAACATCGGGAAAAACGGACAACTTTTGGAAAACACCTCTATAGTTGCACTATAAGGGAAAAAAAACCTGCGATACATTTTGGTAATATCTTCGATGGCGTCTATAAAGTGGGCGATATATTGTGGATCCCCGCATCGTGATCCCTGCTTTCCAAATTCACCCGATCGCGTCTATTAAATCCGGAACTGTAGACATCTCTCCATACCACCCTCATACCACCTTTTCGGAGAAAAACAAGGCTGGTGTCTGAGATTACAAAGCCACCAACTAGATACGGGAGCACTATCGCTGTGTAGTGCTCCAGCGAGACCACGCTTATACTGCCTTTCGCGCGCCTGATCAGGGATTGCTTTTGAGGCCAGGCATGGCGCGAGGCTCCCATGGTTTTGTCATCTTTCGAAGGTTTTGGCTTGCGAATACGGAACTTTGCGATGCTTGCAGCCTAGATTGCCCATCGTATCATTCGTTCTCGCATCAAGGGAAAATGGCTGTCGATTGTTGGCGATGCATGGGCGCTGGAAACCATCGATTGTTCGATAAAGGCTACCAAAAGTAGACTTTAAATAGTATACTTTAAATGAACTGAGGAGGCTGTGCGCATGAATCTAGGAGAAGAGAATGAATCCACGGAATTCAAGGAAGGGCTTGGCCAATTGGACAAAGGGCTAAAATCCCTGACCGCCATGCTGAACAAGCACGGCAAAGGAAAGGTTTATTTCGGGGTCGACGACGACGGAAACGTCTTGGGACTGACGCTCGGGAAGGAAACCGTGACCAAAATCCGATCCAGGATAAAGGAACTGGTAGAGCCGTCCTTCATTTTCCAAATAACTCCGTTGACGGCTCCGGAAGGAAAGGACTATGTCTTGTTGGAAGGAACCGGGAGCGATACGCCGTACAGTTGTGACGGCAGGTATTACGTCCGCAACGCGAAGTCGGACGACGGGGCGGACAACGCCCTCTTGCGGCGCTTGCTGCAAAATCATGAATTCGACTTGCTTCGTGAGGCGGATTCCTACACTCAGGAGCTGACGTTTGTCTCGTTTATAGAGTTCATGCGAAAGAGGGGCCTCCATTCCCGTAACGCCAGCCCGTATTTCCAAAGCTGCGGCTTCTACAACAAAGAAGGTAAGTTCAACAGGGTGGCCTACCTTTGTTCCGACCAATGCCAGGTTTCCCCAAGAGTCATCGTCTTCGAGGGCGAGGGTAAGGATAAAATGGTCCAAAAAGAAGAATTTGGCCCTGGATGCATCCTTGACTCGGCGCAGAAAGGGCTTGAATATGGACTGGCCTTGAACAGGACTTTGGTCGATCTTTCTCGCGGCGTAAGGGAGGAGAAACCGCTTTTCCACTACGAATCGTTCCGCGAAGCTTGGGTTAACGCGGTTGTTCATAACGATTGGTCTAAGGGGCTCCCGCCATCGATTTTCGTTTACGACGACAGGATGGAGATCGTTTCCTACGGGACTATACCTTTCGGCCTCAGCGAGGAGGAGTTCTACGGCGGGAAGAGCCTTCCGGTCAACCGCGCGCTTTTCGCTCTATTCATGGTCGCCGGGTTTTCCGAGCAATCAGGTCACGGCATGAGCACGATCGTTGAGAACTATGGAACCTCATGCGTCAAACTCGGGGAGGAGATGACGACTGTTACGATTCCTCTTAATTACACGCG
>CACYCS010000063.1 GCA_902773005.1 uncultured Erysipelotrichaceae bacterium | reverse complement strand
CGCTTTTGTATTCGAAATCCATGATCATCGTTTTGATGTCGAGGATGATTTTATAGATGCCGCTTTTCTTGACGTCGACTTGGATATCTTCCCCTTGTTCTCTTAACGGGGTTAAGTATTCGGTATCCTCATTTTTCAATGTCGCCCAGATGTGGCGGTAATCGCTGGAGATCAATTGGAAAAAATCGCCTTGATAGAAATACATGTTGTCAAAGATTCTTAAGTTCTCGTTATCTTTATCAACAACAAAAGGAACGTTGGTTTGATAATAGCCTCTCACTTCCATGGTGAAGCTGATGTAGTCAGATAAATAATAGGTCCCATCGCTCGTTTGATAATCTTCTTCGGAATATTCTTTTAAGTCCACGCTGTTATCGATATTAGGAACATAAATTCCAGTAGAACTACCGCTTGGAGTGATATTGCATGCCGATAAGGCTAATGCAGCAAAGGCGATCAACAAACTAGAAACTGCTTTCTTTTTCATTTGGCAAAGCCTCTTTTCGGATAATGTACTATATCACGTTTGCCTCGCTATGAAAAAAGACTGACGCATAAGCATCAACCCTTTTTCGCTTCATGGACGGGGATTCGCTGCCGATTCCATTGCTATCCCCGTTTCAGAAACTCTTATTTCAACTCATTTTTCTCTTTTCTTCCGTTAATTCTTTCGCGATTTGATCCAGTAATTCGATGGTATTGAGGATATCTTCAGCCGTGGAATTGGCATTGATCATGCACATCCGGATGGTTTTCATTTCTTTTAATGTCGTGGTGACGATGTAGGCATAGCCATTTTCGTTCAGCTTTTTCGTGATATCCAGATTCAGCTCATTCAATTGTTCTGGAGAGAAATCCTTTGGGGCATAACGGAAATTGATGGTTCCGCAGCTTGGTTTGGAGATGATTTCCCAGTTTTCCCTTCGCTCCAATTCCCTCTGCACCATCTTCGCGTTATAGAAGGAATATTCGATCATCTCTTCCAATAGATGCGTTCCCGTGGCTTGGACGGTGAACCAAAGCTTGATCGCTCTTTGGGGCCTGCTCATTTCCGGGCCTTTGTCCCAGCCATCGATATGGTCGGTGGAAGAGACATCTTCTAGATATTCGGGATGCTCGACGAAAGCATCGACCAGCGTTTGTTTATCCTTTACCAAAAGGGTGGAGCAGGAATAGGTTTGCATCAGCCATTTATGGCTATCCCAGGTTAAGGAATCTGATTTTTCGATTCCTTTGGAAAGGTTGCGGTAGATCGGCGAAATCAAGGAGGAACCGCCATAGGCTCCATCGACATGGAACCATAGATTGTATTTCTTCGCGATGTCGCCGATTTCGGATAACGGGTCGATCGTTCCTGTGTTGGTGGTGCCTAATGTGCCGATGACTAAGAAAGGAATCCTTCCCTCCTTCAAATCCTTTTGAATCGCTCTTTCCAAATCCTCAACATCCATTTTGAAGTCGTCGTCGGATCGCAAAATGACGATCTGGTCTTTCCGAAAGCCAAGCATCCTCAATGCTTTTCTTACCGAACTATGGGCTTGATCGGATAGATAAGCCACCCCTTTGGGGATATCGAATTCATCCAATTTATTCGTTCTGGCGGCGATAATGGCAGAAAGCGTCGATAACGATCCGCCAGACATGAAGATGCCGCCGCTATTTTCTTCTGGATATCCAGCATAGGAGGCCATCCATGTGCAGAGCTTTTCCTCGATTAAACCAGCGCAGGGAGAAAGGCTGAAAGAACCGGCGTTCGAATTATAGATATCGGTCAGCATCGCGCCCGCCAAAGAGTAGGGGGACACGGCGGAGGCGACGAAGGAAAAGAACCTTGGATGCTGAAGGAGGGCTTGTTTGGTGAAGACGTATTTCACGAGTTCTTCTTCTACTTCGACGGCGTTTCTTCCCTCTTCTGGAATCGTGATGGCTTCGAATTCTTTGATCTCTTGTTCGGAAGGAGCGGTGAAGATCGGCACCTCTCTGATCTGCTCATGCGCCTTCAGGGCTTCCGCCAATCTTTTTTGCAAAGAGATAAGCTGCCTCTTCTTCTCTTCTTCGTTCTTTTTGTCAAATTTCAAACGATCAAACATAAACGACTCCTTCAATGCCAACTATGTTAAGTTCTTGCCTATATTTTAAAAAAATCTAGGCCAAATCAAATCGAAATGTTTTTCCTTCGGAATTGCCCATTATATTTGGCTTAGGAATAACGCTCTTGAAATAAAAAAGCTAAATGGGGAATTTGGATCTTTCGGTTTGTTCATCTATTGGATCCAACAACCTTTTATCCAATCTTGAATTGTTTTTAATATTTGGAAGGAATGATGGAAAGAAGCAATATGGCTCCTTCTTCGATGATCACATCAGAAAGATATTTTGCCATCACCCGCAAATCATTTCAGTTGTCCACAAAATGGAGACAACTTACCGAAAAAACAAAAAAAGGACTGACACACTTGCATCAATCCTATTTAACAAAGTTGGCTGGTTTACAGTGTTTTGATACAATGGAACAAAACCGAACGCTTTGGAACGCTGACCCGCAATTTAAGTCTAGTTTTCGTTATTTATATTCTTCCGAATATTTTTTAATCGGTTTTTTAACTCTTTCTTAAAGTCTTCAAATCTTAAATTAGCGATTTCTTTATACTCTTTAAGTTTTGTGGCTAGGTGAATTGAAT
>CACYCS010000062.1 GCA_902773005.1 uncultured Erysipelotrichaceae bacterium | reverse complement strand
TGACGCTTCCTGTCGCGGATATTCGGGAAGATCGCGAAGAAAAGCATGAGGACGGAGATGAAGATGTAGGGGAAAATCATCGCGAATCCGACTTGCGGGGCAAAGTCCGGGGTGCGGAACACCGAGTGCGCGATCATGGCTAGGCACATGTAGAATAGCGGCCTCATCATGTTCCTGATGGTGACTCTGCGGCAGAAGCTATTGAGGATGATGCTTAGGGTCAAGCTAGCGGCGATTACGATGGATTTCGTTAGATGGTGGAGTGCCCAGGATTCCTTGAGGTCGGTATGCTCGGCCCAGTTGAAGATCTCGGCGTAATTGCTTTCGTAAATCAAATCAGGAACGATGCGACTGCCGAAGAGGAACGTGAAGAGGAAGAATGCGATCGCGATGATTTCCTCGATGATCAAGATCGCGCGCGAGAAAGGCGAGCCATAATCGGCAAGCGGGCTCTTCCTGTTGAAGAGGATGCGCAAGAGAATCATTAGGCCTAGCCCTGCGATTGGCGCGATAGGGAGGCTAATGAAAAACGCGGATTCGTTCACGATGAAGCGAAGCGAGAAGAAGGATTGCGTCGAGAATAGGTAAAGGCCGATAGGGGCAAGGAGAGTAACGAGCAGGCTTAGCGAATGGGCGATGATCTTCTTGCTGCCTTTCGCGCCTTGCGCGGATTTCGGCTGGTGCTTGGCTTGCTTATGCCGCTTGACCTCTGAGAAAAGGAATTCTCTTGCGGTGTTCTCGGATGCGAGGATCTTGTTGATCTTGGCGATCGGGGTGGACTTGCCAGAAGCGATGTCTTTCTGCTGATGGATGGCGAAAGCCTCTTTGGCGGTTCTAGAGATCGTTCGATCGCTTTTGTATTTCTCGATCTTCGCATAGAAATTGGCATAGGTCTTATCGCCTTGATCGGAGGCGTGCTTTGAGGCTGAGCGGAAGAACTCGTTATCGGTCAGCATGCCTTTATATAGGTAAGCGCCGTAATTGGTGCGGATCTTGAGGCTTGCTTTCGCTAGTCCCCAATAGGCTTCGGGGCAAGTCTGGTCGATTTGTCCCGCGACGATTCCGAATAGGTCGCTTGCCTCATCGAAGTGCTCGGTGATGCACATGAGGTCGCCCGAGGTGAGGCAGAGGTCGCGGATGTATTCTTGGGACAAACGCTTCTCGCCATATTGCCCCACGGCCAAGTCGATGAGGGCTTTATACATCGGAAGGGCGATCTTATCGCGCTTCAATAGCAAAGCGCCGCGAGCCGCGTTCAAGCAGATCGAGAAGAAGTTGCCGTTGGCGTTAGTGATCTCATAGCCGCCTTTTAGGATATCGACGATCGTCGAATAGAGGTTATTGGGCTTCCGTTCGGGCGCGTTGTCGTTAGAGATGTCGTAATTGACGAAATTTTCAGGCTTAAGGTGGGCTGATAGGAAATCAGGATCATCCAACCTGATGGTCGCCATGAACCGCCCCCAAAGCCCAAAGGAATTGTAGGCGTCGTATTCTAGCATCGCGTTATAGCATTTCGCGGCCTGCTCATAGTGCTCGGATGTGAGGAAAGAGATGGCGAGTTTGGAATAGAGACCAAGCAATTGCTCAAGCGCATCGCTCGCGTTAGAGAAGATCCTAACGACGAGGCTTTTCACAAGGATATCGAACTCCGATTCGGTGAAAGGCAATTTCCCCTTAACGATCGACTCGTTGATGCAGGAAAGCATCGCGTTGGCGAGGTCCATCATCTTGTCTTGCTTCAAGAAACCGATGAAAGTCGAATAGATGTCGGGGATGCCGCCTGGCGAGCACATCTCGACCATGAGTCCGAAATGCCCGCGCTTCAGCGTGTTGACGAATACAGGCTTCATCGCATCATAGACTTTCTTGATGGAGGAATCGCTATCCGCGCTGCCTAAGGCGTTCGTCAAGAATTCGTTGAGGCGAGGGAAGTCCTTGCGCTTGGCAATGAATGTGAGGTCGTTCTCCGCCAGGGCTTTGTTATCATTGACTTCGAATAGGCACTGGACCATCGCCCAGTTGACCGCGAAATTGGTCTTGTTGGTATTGGCGAGATTGGTGAGCTTTCTCAAAGCCGCCTTAAAGTGTTTCGCATCGCCGATCTTCATGTCGGAAAGAGCGAGTTCGAATTCGCTCTCCTCGGATGTGGAAAGGCTGATTTTCGAGTCGAACCGCTGACCTTTGACGATCGCGACGGTCTCGACCTTCTTGGCTTCGACTTTGCTTGCGGTCACCTTGGTTCCAGAATAGACGATGCTGGATTTCACGGCGTCTTCGACCGCGGCGAACAAGGTATTGTCGGCCCCGACTTCCTGACGGTTCACGATCTGGAAGCGCTTGAGGTCGCGCGGGATCTCGTTGACCGCGAGCTTCTCAGTGTAGAGGATGAATTTGCGCTCCACGCCGTCGCTAGCCTCGTTCATGACATTCAGGAATCGCTTCCATTCGTTGCGCACCCAACGCCAATCGATGTTGAAGCGCGAGTTCGCGACGAGAATCAGTACCTTTGCTTGATGAAGCGCGGAGAAGATGACGTTCTCGAATCGCTTCCCAGCCATCTTTTCCTTCTCCTCTTCGGAGTAGAAGACGTTCTCGATGCCGCGCCTCCAAAGCTTGTGGCAGACCTCGCGAGCCAATTCTGACTCACGGGTCTTTTGCGGGTTGCCCCGCCCATCGAGAACGGGTTTCATCGTGGCGGGATCGACCTCGGTAACCTTGCAGGAGATGAAGACGTCGTAATGGTATTTCCCGGAGGAGAATTCGCTTTTGATCTCGGTGCGCTTCTTCTCGATGTAATCAAACGTCTCCTGGTAATGTTCGCGCTCAGCCCCGCTAGAGAGTTCTAAGCATTTGATGACATTCGGGTTTTTGAAGATCGATGATCCGCGGATGTCGTTGAGGGTCGGGATGTATTTCTCGGGGTCGATGTCATCTTGGGTATAGCAGACGGAGTTGTCGGCCAAAGCGGAAAAGAAATATACCTTTGGGGAATCGGGGAATTCGGCGCGCAGCCCGGTCAAAAAACGCTCAACCGATTTGAATTCGAGCTCCTCGAGCCTTGGGATGACTTCCTTTCGGATCGCCTCGTCTAGCTCTAACTCCCTGAGCGACTCTTCGTCTTGCTCATCGTTCAAAAGAATGGTTTTCGCAAGCCCGCACCGAACGCAAGCGTAAAGGTTCCTGCCGAGCTTCTTCCATTTTTCGGAATACGATTCGCCGCATTGCACGCAGCGGAAATCGGCTTTGTCGATTATTTCCATGATATCCCCCGTAATGTCCTTTATTATAATGTATAGGCGCATGCGCGAAAAAGTGCACATTATAGTCCCGTCAAAATGGAAACCGCCCCAAGAAAGATGAAAATTTTTGAAACACCGTCTAGATTTTCATATTTTGGTGCAAAAATTTATGCACATAGTTTCAAAAACTAGACGCAGGAAAAGAAAATTCCATGAAAACCATGAAAATATTTTCATTGATTAATTGACATTTTTCCGTAAAATAATTCGATGTAAGGGGTATCATTTATGGAAAATCTAAAGGATCGCGTCACGATATATCAAGTAGCCCAAGCATCGGGCGTCTCACTCGCGACGGTAAGCCGGGTCATCAACAATCGCGGAACCGTGACTCCGGCAACCCGCAAAAAGGTTGAAGCCACCATTCAGCGCCTTGGCTACAAACCCTCTGGACTTGCCCAAGCCCTAGCCACCAATAGGACGACCAACATCGGCGTCATCATCCCAAGCGCGAACTACGTCTATATCTCAAATTTCCTTAACGGCGTCACCGAAACCGCGAAGGAGAAAGGATTGGTATTGACCCTCCTCACCACCGGCCATTCCCGCGAAGAGGCCATAACGATGATCGAGAAGGTCATCTCACTCCATTCCGACGGCGTCATCATCTTCGACGACCAACTGAATCCAGACGATGCCAAGGAAATCTCCTCCTATAACGTTCCGACGATTGTCGTCGACCGCAAAGTCACGGGCGAAAAGGTCGGCTGCGTGAGGTTCAATTACGCCGACGCCCTTTCTAGGATCATCCATAGCTATTATGAGAAAGACGGGGACAAGCTCATGTCCTTCCTCCACGTCCATAACGCTGGCCGCCTCCTCACCCATTGCGAGAAGACCTTCATCGAGACGCACGAAAAACTCGGTAAGGAACACCGCGTCATCAACACCGACGATTCCTATCGCCGCACCTATAGCGACTTCATCCACATCTTCAAAACCGAAAGCAAAGGCGTGTTCATCTGCTACCGCGATTCGATTGCCGCCGCCGTCATGAACGCGGCCCTCGATTCTGGGCTAAGGGTTCCTGAGGACGTGGAGATCATCTCGATCGTCGGAACAAAATACGCCC
>CACYCS010000061.1 GCA_902773005.1 uncultured Erysipelotrichaceae bacterium | reverse complement strand
GGAGACGGGAAGGAACGCTACACCGTCGACGACATGCGCGTCGCCCACGAAGAGGCGTTTGACGCCGCCAACGAGGAATTCCAGCAAAGGCACGTCATCGGGAACATGATCATGCGAACAATCGTCCATGGCGTGAGCCCGAATTACAAGGACATCGACTGGTTCTATTACGGGACAGCGGAAAGCGGATATCTCGCATCCGTTGAGGACGTGATGGTGTTTTTGCTCGACAAGAAGGTGAGCAGGGTCTCTACTTTGAGCTTCGGGCCGCTTTCCTATCAGCCTTACTCCAGAAATCTCGACCGCGACCCAAGAGATGAGTCGAAGCGCTTCATCGTGCAAATTAAATGGCCGCAGATGGCGGATGACATGAAGGTCATTTGCTCTGCGGCCAAGTATGGCTTATTTCCCGAAAAGGCCAAATAGCCCTTTCTTCTTGTAGGGGGCGGAGGTGATTTCGCCAACGCGATATCCCTGCGCCTCCACCGCTGCTTTTAGGGCAGCTTGGTCGACGTCGTCCTCGGCTGTGGCAATGGCGATGCCTTTGCGGTGGCTCGCCTTGGCCTTTTTGACGCCTTGGACTTTGCGAAGCTGATCGCAGACGTGCGATTCGCACATCTCGCAACGCATGCCGTCGACTTGAAGGGTGACTTCGATCACTTGGCCTCCTTCCTCATCTCCGCCTTCTTCGCTTTGCGGTAGGCGTTAAGGAGCCTTCTGGAGGTAAGCGACTTGCAAGCGCAGTCCTCCTCGGCGAAGAAGCTGCGCTTCCCCTTCATCCTCCGCCTGATCTCGAAGAAAGCGAATCCGGCGAGGTAGAGGCCAAGCGCCACGGAAATGATGATAGTGGCCACCATGATGGATTAGGCCGCAAGGGCCGCCTCCTTTTTGGTCATGTGGCGATCATAGAAGAACGCCGCAACGTAGATGCCGAGGACGACCGGGATCGTGATGGCAAGCGTCCAGGTGAAGTCGATGGTGATGTAGGTGAGGATGCCAAGCAGGTAGCTCGCGACGAGCCAGAATAGGAGCGTCCATTTGAGTTTTCCTTTGGGGAGCTCGGCTTTGGCAGTCGCGATGGCGGCGAAGCAAGGGACGGTCATGAGGTTGAACATGACGAAGCTATAGAATCCGCCAACGGTGATGTTAGAAGCGGCGACGAAGTCCTCAAGGGCACCGCTAGAGACGATGGAGAGGGTGTCGGGGACGACTTCCTTCGCGACGATGCCAGTCACGGAGGAGAGGGCATAGGCCCAAGCGTATCCGCCGGTCTGGACATTGCCAAATCCTAGCGGCACGAAGATCGGCGAGACGAAGGAAGCAAGGCCGTGGAGTACGGTGCCTTCGTATCCGCGAAGCATCGTCGTGACTTCGCTTACGTCAGTGACGCCAGGGAAAATGGCCTGAAGGGTGGCGAGGTCCTCGCCTTCGATTGCATCAACCACCGTGACGATCATGTCGGGATCAGTGATGGTGACGCCATTGCAGACGACGCTCACGACTTCCTCTGGATCGATGTAGGTCCAGTTCCAGAGCAAATGGGTGAAGGCCCAAATGAAGATGGCGGAGACGATGACGATGGTCGTGATCTTCTTGAAGTAGTGTTTGATCTTGTCCCAGATGTGGATGCAAAGGGCACGGAATTGCGGGAGATGGTAGGCCGGAAGCTCCATGATGAAGGGCGGCACTTTCTCGCGCTGAGTGGTCCAGTGCATGAGGATGACGGCAAGGATTGCGATCACAAGGCCAACAATATAGAAGCTATACGATACCGCGACGGCGTTGAGCTCGAAGACTCCGCCAAGGCAGCCGGCGATGGCCGAGAGCAGCGTCATTTTCGCTCCGCAGGGGAAGAAAGCGATGGCGCGGATCGTCTGGGTGCGTTCCTTATCGGTATTGAGGGTGCGGGTATTGACCATGGCGGGCACGCCGCATCCATAGCCCATGAGCATCGGGATGAAGGCGCGACCGGATAGGCCGACTTTGCGGAAGATGCGGTCGAAGATGAAGGCGACGCGAGCCATGTATCCACTGTCCTCGAGAATCGAGAAGAAGATGTAGAGAACTAGGATCTGCGGGAGGAAGCCGATGACGGCGAATACGCCATCGATGACGACCGAGTCGATGAACCCGATGGCCCATGGCGCGGCGCCGGCGTTCTCTAGGCCCATGTTGATCATGTCGCCTAGCCAGCCAGAGAAGCCTTCCCAGGCCCCGGCGAGGATGACGCCGATCGAATTGATACCGCCATTTGCGGCGACGGTCACGCCATCCGCTTCAAATTCCGTGGCATGCCAGAAGAGACCCTCGAAATAGGGATTCCCCTCGAAGCTAGAATGCTGGAAGATCGCGCCGAACCTTCCGATGAAGAAAAAGTCTTCCGAGAAGGTGAGGGCGAACACAAGAAGCAGAATCACAAGGAAGATCGGGATGCCGATCCACTTGTTGGTGAGGATGCGGTCCACCTTGTCCGAGAAGGTGAGCTTATCCTTGGCGCGGGTCGATTTCTCGCCTTTGCGGTGGACGCTGCAATTCTCGGAGATGTACTGGTAACGCTCATCCGCCGAAACCGCGTCGAATTCGACGCCAGCCGGGATGATGTGGGCGACTTTCTTCGCTTCCTCTGGATGGGCTTTTTGCTCAATCTCATCGCACTCAAGCATCTTGATCGCGTGGAAGACGGGGCTAGCAACCTCAGCTTCTTCCATGAGTTTGGTCGCTTGGGCAACAAGGTCGGCATGGGCAGTTTTCGAAAGGACGGATTCGCCTTTTCTTGCGACGTTAGAAGCCTTATTGGCTTTCTCCATGAGTTCGTCAATGCCGGTGTTTTTTAGGGCCGAGACGAGAACGACGGGGACGCCTAATGTTTTCTCGAGCGCTTTGACATCGATTGAGATGCCTTGCTTCTCGAGAAGGTCGTTCATGTTGAGCGCGACGACGACCGGGACATCGATCTCGAGGATCTGGGTGGTGAGGTAGAGGTTGCGCTCCAAGTTAGTCGCGTCGATCACGTCAATGACGAGATCTGGCTTCTCATCCAAGATGAAATTGCGCGAGATAACCTCTTCCGGGGTGTAAGGCGAAAGCGAATATATACCCGGAAGGTCAACGATTTTCGCCTCGATTCCGTTGCGCTTGCCTTTGTATTTGCCTTCGCGCTTCTCAACGGTGACGCCAGGCCAGTTACCAACGTATGCCGTGGCGCCAGTGAGAGCGTTGAACAAAGTGGTTTTGCCGCAATTCGGGTTGCCTGCCAATGCGAATGTCTTCATTTTTCGGCACCCTCCATTTCGCAAAGGACGAATTGCGCTTCATCCTTGCGGAGCGATAGCTCATATCCGCGAACCGTGAATTCAAGCGGATCACCCATCGGCGCCTTTTTACGAAGATAGACTTCTGCGCCAGGGGTTAGGCCCATGTCGAAGAGGCGATGACGAACCCTTCCTTCTCCAAGGACCTTCACGATGCGGCCGGACTCCCCAACCGCAAAGTTGCTCATTTCTTTTTGCATATTGACTCCTAATGAAGATTTCAGCTCACCATGATTCGGCTCGCGAGGCCGGAATCAAGAGCGATCCTGCTTCCTCCCAAAACGAGAATGACCGATTTTCCTTCTCTAGATAGCAAACGAACCTTTGCCCCTTCCACGATTCCAAGATCATGGAGGTGGCGCGCGGTTTCGTCGCGGCCATGGACATGGGTAACGGTGAGCTCTACATCCGTTTCAGCTAAGAATACAGGCATTGTTAATCTTCCTTTATTTTATGCACGAATATCATAGTGCTTCGCCACTGCAATTCAAGTAAAAGTTAATATAAATTTACAAATGATATCACCACCTATTTATCACGCGCGTGCTAATAAACATATGAAAACCGCGGAAAACGCATACACGTCCCCCACGGATTTTATTCAGCATGTGATTTAGGCGAGTTCTTCAGTCAAATACGCTTCGAAATATGGCATCCACCACTGCAAGTATCCGGCTTTCTTTGGATGAATCGGATCGCTAGTGGACCAAGCGTAATAAGCATCGCTTGCCGCAGCGTTGAAAGCCTTGTCGTTATATAGGTCGATCACGCCAACGCGAACCCCACCGATCGCGTCCCATTTTTTCGCGATTTCCTTGACCTGGGACACCAGAATTCCGTAATCGCTGCCTTTGGGGTTGCCGTTTTGGCGCATCGCTTTGTTATTGCCGTCGCCGAAATATGCGCCGGAATAGAAATAGACCGGGCAGAAATATGTCTCGAGCACGTACTCGATGATGTATTCCACCGCTCCTAGCGTCGTGGCGACGTCAAATTGATCAAGGTCTTCAACGCCTTCCGCGGTCATGGTTCCCCTTTTGGACAAGCGGTCTGCGGTGCAGTCGTTCGTTGAGATTTGGCAGATGAACGCATCGATCTGGTCGTCCCGAGAGAAATACTTGGAATGGATAAGTCGATTCACATAGGAATTTGCGCCGGTATTTCCCGTAAGGCCATCGTTAAATAACGTAGTCCCGCTGACGGCTTCTTTGACGCTAGTGAGGCCGGCTTTCTTGCCAAGGTACTCCGCCATCGAAACCCCGCCCGAGGAAGCGCCATAGGTAACCGAACTTCCAAGCCAGTAGATCTTTTTGCCTGCGAGAGGGTGATCTTCGACTGTTTCTACGTTCGCGAGTTCGTATTGCGCACCGTTTGCGTCTTTGCCCGCAATCTCATCGTCTGACGGGATGGCATAATCAGGATCCAAGCCGCTTGAAAATTCCGAAGTAGCTTCCGCGGAAGCACCCCCGATTGAGCTCACGGGCGTTTGTCCGTTTCCGCAACTCGCCGCCAAAGCGGCGAAAGCAAGGAACGCAATCTGTTTCTTCATGTCGAAACCTCCAGGCTACAAGTCTTTGGGAAATTATACCACCTGGCCTTCTACGAAATTCATAAATAGGATTTATGCATGCAGGCAAAGAAAAAGCGCATCAGGCGGCGAGCCAAGATACGCTAGGGAAATCACATTTTGATGCTGCTATAGACGAGTTCTTTTTCGTTTCCGTCTTTTGCGTGGACAACGAAGTAGGCTAATCCTGGATGACCCCCGGAATAACGGCCGTGTTTGAATTGCTCGGTTCCGGAAACCTGATTCATGAGGGCTTGGCCATAAGAGACGGCTTTTTCCTGGGTGACGAAGATTTCCTCGATTTCCTCCGAATGTCCATCAGGATAGGTGAACGTCAAAACGTATGCTTTCATGTTTTTTTCCTCTAAACGTAATTTTATAGGCAACCGCTAAAGCGCGCAACAGCATTCGCAGATAAAACGATTCAGGCGGGGCGTGTACGCGAATTTGCTATTCAAGCGAACGGTTATACTGAACAAAGTTCACGATCATCACGATGTAGCACACCGTCTTCGGAAGCATCATCATTCCTAGCATCGGAACATAGCTCGCGCCAAGGACGGTGACTAGATAAAATGCAAAGCTCAAGGCAACCAAGAGATAGACGATGCGGAAGGGTTTGGTGGAGCGTAGGTCGCGGAACCACAAGAATACGGTGAGCCCGCCGATAAAGACGAATGGAATGTTCCTATAGATTCCCCAAAGGTATGAGGATGGCAACACGAACCATTCGTTCTGCGGAAAGGCGCATAGGCCAAGGCGAATCGCAGCCAATATCGCCATGGTAACGAACGGCCAAATCGAATCATCGCCCTTGATCTGCCTTCGCGCCATTTCAAGAAGCAGATAAAAAATGGTCATGGTAATCGAGGTAATGAGTTTTCCTAGTCCTTTCCAAAACACCAGCTCATCGCCGATGAAGTAAGAAATGACTCGAGGAATGAGGTGGAACGCATCACCTAGTCCCAAGACAAGCGCCATGATTCCGAAAAGCAAGGCGGTCTTGTCTTTATGCTTGATGATCAAGATGCATCCAAAAACGATTGCGAATATCAAATAAAGGATGTCAAAGGTGCTTTCCCCGTATTTCATGCACCAAATCCTACTATGGATGACCATAAATCTCAATGCGCGCTCACTTTGTTGGGCGAATTTCGTCGAGAGCGGGCAGCACGGAGCCAGAATACAAATCGTTTTTGTAGATTTTTACGGCGCCGATGCTACAATTTTCCTCATGAACACAATCAAACGAACGGGGGTCAAATCGTTTGACCATGAGTTAGAGAGCGAGACTTTCGATTGCTTTAGCGAAAAGGAAAGGGCGGCGCTTGACAAAGAATTCCGTAGAAAGATTCAGACCAAATATTCACTATACTCCTGGCTGCTTTTTGCGGGTGCGGTCGCAATCGCTGCGATCGTTACCGTCATTTGCCTCGTTTTTTCCTCCCCGTGGAAATACCTCGTCTTCATCGCCTTCGGGGCGTATATCCCCATCGGAATCTTCCTTTATAACATCTTGAGCACGACGAAAACCAAGTACCGCTACTTTCTGTTCATCAATCAAAAGATGCGCGACGAAGGCTACAACAACTTCTATTTCCGTTCCTACATGCCGACGCTATGCTACCGCTTGATCATCAAAGATCAGCTTAAGAAATATGGGTTTGGCGACCATTATGCAGAACTAATTCAAAACTTCTCTACGAATGAAAAGATCAACGAATACGTTACGAAAGAAGCAATAACTGAGCTCTTAGGGGCAGAAGCAACTGACGTTTCCATAGAGCAAATAGCCGAATAAAAAAGCGCTGCCGTGCCTATCATTTTTATGAAGGGACGATTCAGCGCTCTTTTCAATGAAGTCTTACTTCTTGAAAACTAGCTGGTTCTCGTACTTGGCGTAAACCTGCTTGCAGCAAAGGCAGCCGCTATGGACTTCAGAGCTGCTAAGGACGACGCCGACGTATTCATAGCCCTGAGCAGCCATCTCATTGATTTTTTGCTCAATAACCTGACCAGCAGTAAGCGTCTTCTTGCTCTCGTAGAAGCTTTGCGGGACGCTGACAACCTTAAACGTCATTATGTTCCCCCTCCTTTAGTCCTAATTATAGTACCTTTTACAAAGAGAGGCTATCTCTTTTATGGAAGTGGACGAGAGGGCTCTTGCCTTATCGCCATCGAAGGAAGAAGATGCGGCGAGTCGCGAGCTTAATTCCATATAGGACATTGAGTCTCCCCCTAGATCTGCGAAGAAATCCGCATCATCGTCAATCTCTCGTATGTCTTTTATCCCTAGGATCTCCGCCACTTCTTTTTTGACAAGCTCCAAAAGTTCTGGATCGACGGAAGAGGCTTGGCTCAATTTAGCATCTGCAGCCGAAACAAAGGGATAGTCCTTTGGGCTCGACTCGAGCATTCTACGCAGTTCCGGGCGGCTCACCTCCTGCTTGAGCGAAAGGGGAAGAGGAACGGCGGTCTTTCTGATTTCCTGAACGCGGAAGGAGGAGGAAATCCCTTTATTCGCTTCCTTGATTTTAAGGTAATTTCGATACACGTCCTCATTGGATTGGGATTCATCGCAGTAGAATATCAACACGATTTTTCCTTTGCTGCTCAATACTCGATAGCGGTTTGGGCCAAGGAACTCAAAATAGGATTCAAGGTGATTGGGGTAGACTTTTTCCCCACTAGGCAGGACAAGAAGATCGTCTTCCCTTGCGTCGATATATAAGTACCCGTTTCTTTCGTGCCCTATATCGCCAGTTGGAATGAAGGAATTATCATCAAGGGCGCGCTTAATTCCGTTTTCTATGACATAGTCGCAGCAATTCGGGATTTTTAGCGAGAGCTCTCCGCCCTCGCCGAATCGATACTCGCCACGCCAAGGATCATTGCCTATGGTGCCTTCATTGAGCGCTTTTACGCCGCATCCAAAGGCCGCGAGGAAAATGGAAAGCTCAGTAGTGCCATACCCGTTGATCGCGCGATAACCTAGGCCATTGAGTGCGAAAACAGCATTCGACGACATCTTCGCACCACCGATCCCTAGCACAACAACGGATGGGCCAAGGGTTTTCTTTCGTAAGCCTCTAGCCGTGATATTTCGCACAACCCATGGTCCCAAACGAGGAAACTTTTCCTGGATGCGGTTGTTGAACGAAAGAAGCGAATGAAGCTTATTGAATTTGCCTTGCGCTTCTGCGGCGGATTCAAGTTTTGAATAAACGAGTTCAAAAAACAAGGGGACGGATAAAATCATCTTGACCCCCTCTTTGTCGAGGATCGGACGGACGCTCGCCACTGAGAGATCACGGGGGATCACGAATCTGCTATGCGAGAAGGAATACCACATAAACACCAACGAGAAACCGAAAATATGATAGAAGGGAAGTATCACGAGCTGGCTGTGTTGCTGTCCGCCATGGCGAATGAAGTCATTGTCCTTCGCAATCACGTAATCGTAATTGATTAGATTCTCGATGACTTTGCGACCACTATATACGGCGACTTTCGGCACCGAGGAACTGCCTGAAGACGAAAGGGCGATCTCGTCGGCAAAATTGGAAAAGTCCGGCGAATTGAAGCTTTGCTTCTTAAGACCAATCTCAAGAAAATCGATGTCTCCAAATGGGGCATCCCCCACCACTAGATCGATGTCAAGATGACCGATTGTGGTCATATTCACTTGCTTTGAATGGCTGGGGTTCAGCAAGAACGCCTTATAGCCGGCTAGAAGCGTCGCCCAAAAGGCGATGACCCAAACCACTTTGTTCTCCGCTTGGATTGCAACCCACTTCCCACGGCCTAGACCCTTAGTATGTGAAACGATGCTTTCGGCAGCTCCGTAAATCGCGTTTTCAATCTCGCCGTAAGTCAAATCCACGCGACCCGTGGATCGATATTCGGTGAACATGATCTTATCTTTCTCCAAAAAGTTGCTAAGGAAAACATCCTTCATGGTACGGCTGGTTGCTTGAAGGTCGTTCAGAATAGTATGAATATATTTGAGTTCTGCTTTTGTTCTCATTTGCGGTCCCCACTTTCCGCCATGCCAAGCAACATTATACCGAATACACGCGCGCGGCTGTACACCATTTAGCTCCGCCTTGAAATGGGCTTAAGCCAATATCGTCTATTTCTGATGGAACATTATGGACTGATATCTTTTGATGAAGTCGTCACGGAGTTTTCTCTTCTCCAGGTTCTCGACGAGGAGGATGGTTAAGGCCTCCCACAAAGTGACGGTGACGGCAATATCGAAGATATAGCTGAAGATCTCTTTGACGATTCCACCATCGCTCCAAAGGCTCATGAGTAGAATCATCGAGACAAGGCCAATCAATCCGACGGTGGCTAACCCGATTGCGATTTTCCCCTTGAGGGCGCTATCGCGGAACGACTTCTTGCTTTCTAGCATCATGTTCTTGACGAAAATGTCCTTAAGTTCCTGTTCTTGATAGCCTTCCAAATCATCAAAGGCGATGTCGAGCGCGATTTTGTATCCGCGGGGCGCATATTGGAAAGACGAGATGACCCATTCAAGGAAGTCATCGCTTAAGACCGGAATCTTTGTGATCGCGTTCCGATCAAAAATATCGGAGGGCTTTGCAAACTCAAGTTTCATGTGAGCCAATTTGTTATTTTCGTCCAAATCGAAGAATTCCTTCTCGATTCCCGTGAATTCCTTTACGATGTTTGCCATATTGATTGCCTGCCTTAATGGTAATGATAGCCTGCCTTCGCCCCATTGTCCAAAACGCGATAAACGATTCTTACCGTGACGAGTACGCCTTTTCGTCAGGCTAGCGATATTGCAGAAGAACGAGGCTTGGATATCTGGTCCTAGGAGGCAAGGATATCGCTGCATCATCATGGCACATTCGAATTCCGCGATAAACGAATCCACGCCCCCAACGGATTTTGAGATATATGGGTTCATAGTACTGGCTGATCACCTGAAGGAAGACGCTCCTATGCTCGAGAAGATCATCGCGCTCCCTACGGTTATCATTTGATAGCTGAGCATGAGGCCATTGAGAAATTGGGAACTATCCAGCGAAGACGAAGCGCAAATCGATAAGCTCGTCAAAGATAAGTTGGTCGATTAATCATCGCGGAGAGCAATCGATGAGATTGCTCTTTTCTGATACAAAAAAATGGCTCATTGAGCCAAGTTTCGCATCCAGTCGCTAATCTCGATTAGCAGGTTTCCCTAGTTGACGAGGATGCATTTTGTCCATTCGGCCGAAGCCCGGGAGATGGTACTATCGCAATCCGCCGCCCATCCTGATGGGCTTGGCTATGCCTGCATGTCCGCTAAGACGGATTGCCTTGTGTGTGATCGATCTAGATTCCAGGAGTCACACTTAATCAAAGAGGGGTCATCCTCGTTTGAACAAATTTGGTATCCGTGTCCCAACGTTCATCGGGACATGGAGTTTGATCCTAGGAAGGGGTTTGCTTCCGCTTTCTTGGATGGCCTTATTTTAACGGCTCTAATAGAAAATGAATAGAGTAAACGCTTCTCACCGAAATAGAAAACGCTTCTGGCCAGGAAGATTTCAAATAGGGAAAAACCGACTAAGCAATTAGCCTTATTCAGTAGCCTGTTCCACTTTAAGCGTTAGGTTAAGTAAGTCAACGGTCAATAGATACTGGCCTTTCTTTTTGAAATAATACCCGCCTTTACTATTTTTGCTTAAGAGATTTGATTCTTCGACAGTAAGCTCATATTTCTTGTATGACTTATTATAGAAGTCCGGGACATCATCAGAGACTACACCATAACCACCAACATCTGAAGTTGCTTCATAACGATATTCAAAGATATATGGAGTCGAAGGATCTTTAGGAGCGAGAGCCACGAATTCCTTATTCTCATAGACAATGCAGTCAAAGACTAGAGACGAAGGATCTGCTTCCGCTCTCACTTGATAGGTCATTTTATTAACATAGATGTTAAATTTGCCGCTTACGTTAAATGTCACGCTTGTTTCAAATAATGAAGGAGAGATGTATTTAGTAGAATCTTCTGCCACTGTTAATTTGTAATTACTAGTGTGAGGTTCCCCACTATAGAAGGAATATAATTTGCCGGCGCTTGCTTGATAATCGCTAATCATGAATTCGTCACTATTATTAGGATTGACACCGAGCGTGTTATAAACTATGTGCTCATCAACGAGAGTGCCAATAACACAGCTTTTGAATGGATAATAGTAAGGCGTTTCAATCGCGTTTTTATATTCGAAATCCATGATCATCGTCTTGATATCAAGAATGATTTTGTAAACACCGCTTTTCTTAACATCGACTTGGATATCTTCGCCTTGTTCTCTAAGAGGGGTTAAATATTCAGTTCTTTCATCTTTTAGCGTTGCCCAGATGTGCTTATAATCGCTGGACATCAATTGGAAGAAGTCACCTTCATAAAAATACATATCATCGTAGATTCTTAAGTTCTCATTATTTTTATCAAGAGTGAAAGGAACATTGATTTGATAGTAGCCTCTTACCTCCATGACGAAAGAGACGGTATCAGAGATATAGTATGTCTCATCACCTTTTTTATAATCTTCTTCTTTATATTCTTTTACGTCCTTGCTGTTATCGATAGCAGGGATATAGATACCATTAGAACCACCACTTGGGGTTAGATTACATGCAGAGATCGTTAAAGCGGTAAGGGCAACAAATAAACTAGATAGGACTTTATTTTTCATTTTAAGAATTCCCTTTGATATATAAACCATAGCACATTATTTGTTGGCAGGCTTTGATGTTTTGGTACGCGGCCAAAAAGCCAACATCATTTGCGATTCAAAGCTTGGCTCACTTTTTCTGGTAAAAGTTGAACCCGTCCTCGGCCTTTATGAGTCGATAGCCTAATCCTTGGTAAAAAGCATTCGTCCGCTTATTCCAACATGGAGTATCCAGATTAAACTCGGTAGCCCATGGGAAAATCTTTTCGATGCAAT
>CACYCS010000060.1 GCA_902773005.1 uncultured Erysipelotrichaceae bacterium | reverse complement strand
TTCGGCTTGTTTCTTGATGACGGAGGCTATCGCGGGCTTGGCCTTATCGCCATGGTCGCGTATTATTCGCTCACTCAAAAGTTTCACTTCCTCGAAGCTCAGGTATCTTACAGTGCTAACCATGTAGCGTTCTCCCACCATAATGCCGAAAGCACGGGAGCAATCGAGATGTTCCGCCCTTTTGCGAAGCAATGCGAAATATTGGCTTCTTTGCTGGACGTTTAGCATTGAGAAAAGGTAATAGATGACGCGGAAGTCACAATCATAGGAATTAAACATCGCCCAAAGGATTTTCTTGGCAATCTCGGGTCTAGTCTTCATAAGCGAGACCGCGATGCTCACGTCGTGGATGCCAAGGTTCGAGATGGCATCATCCGAAAGAGAACCCAGGACTTCTTCGAGCTTCCCAAGCTTTTTGAGTCGCGTTAGAACCAAATCCGTGTCAGGGAATTTCAATGCGGGGTTAAGGAGCGACTTGAGTTCGTCATCCGTCAAACTCGGGATAATTCTATTAGCGTACTCATAGAACAATTTCGAAAAGGGATAATCGTATGTGCCTTTCGGCGAAACGAAGGCGACTCCCATTGCCTCCCGGTACTCTTCCGAGAGGAAAAGCTCATACAGGTAGCTGGAATAGACGAAGGCGACTGAAACCTTATAGACGATCTCGGCTTTTTCCGCCACGGAGAACCCGCGCCCTGCGGTCATTTTGATGAGCCAATGGGCGCCCTGTCCGCCGCGCTCCGGGAGTTTGGAATTGGCGGCCGTGGAAAAGATCAGAGAAAAGCGGTCGATCTTCTCCTTCTTGTCTAAGTAAGGCAGGGTTGCTTCATAAACGGCAACGGCCGATGTGTAATAGCGTTCCGCGTTGATGTTGTATTCGCGCGCCAAAAGCAAATTCAGTTTGGTGACGAATTGACGCGAGGTAAGATGCATTTCGGCGGCGGCAACGCGAACGGGCTCATTATCGATCACGTAATCGCTATAGGCGAAAGCGATGAGGGCAGCGGCCTCGTGCTTGCATAAGCCTCTATCATATGGGCAATTGCACTTCGCCTTCTTTAGCGTATACCCATCAAAATCGAGTCGAACCGAATACTTATGCGAACCGAGGACGTCCGCATGGATTTCTTTGCCATCGCAGAAGGTGAGCAAAGCCTTGCCCTCACTATAATAGGAAAGCCCGCGCATCCAGATCGCGCTGTTGAACATCTCTTCGTTTCTTTTGATTATTTGCTCGCCTTGTTCTCTACTGGGCATACGTTTTTAGGGTAGCATGACCCGGAAACTTAATCCATACAAAACCCGCAAAAAAATTTTGACTAAAGTGACAAAAAGCGTCCAATATCTCTCAAAAGATAAAAAATCATAACCAAATTCGCGCATGTTTGAGTATCATAACGGCATGGAAAACGAACTTGGAAAACTACTGCGGTTCTATAGAACCCGAAAGAATCTCACTCAAAGCGAAGTCGGCAACGAATTAGATGTCGCATCCTACGTCATCAGCGACTACGAAAGGGGAAGGGCCCAGCCATCGGTTGAGACATTGATCAAAATGAGTAGGCTCTACGAAGCTTCCATCGATGAACTCGTGGGAAATACATACGTCCCAGGCAAAGTCGAAGACCCCCATTTCGATCAGTTGGTGAAACTCGTGAATTCCTATAGTGGGAAGCAACGCGACGTCATGATCGATCTGGCGATGGCCGTAATGAGGAAGACGAACAAATAAGGAAACGGAAGCTTCGGCTTCCTTTTTCTTCGCCATATAAAAAAGGAGGAAACCCTCCGTTATTTTTTTCCTGTCGATCCGATTCCGCCGGTCCGCTCGTCGGCGATTGGAGCGTCATCGCAAGTCACGTAATAGGATTCGAATATGCCCTGCACGATTCTTTCGCCTGCGTCGATATGGGCGGGCACGTCGCGACGGTTTCTAAGCGCGACGAAGATGCACCACACATAATCCGAATCGATGATGCCAGTCGAATTGGAGAGTTCAAGCCCGCGCTTAATGCCGATGGAAGAACGGACATAGAGCTTCAGCACCTTGTCGCGTGGCATATCGAGGCATTTCACCCACATCGGAATCACTTTTTCTTCATGGGGCCCGAAATCCAAAGAGTATGGGCAGACGAAATCGTATCCCGCCGAAGAGGAAGATCCTCTCCTAGGCAAAACGATCGTTGAAGGGTATTCGAAATGGGTTTCGACCTCATTCTTTTCGCATGCGACGAAATGCGCGCTGATTCTATTGTTCATGCCGGTTGCCTCTTTGTGCGCTCTAATGATATTTCGAATCGGGTCTTTGTCAATCGTAGCGCGAAACCCGTGCTTTCTTTGCACGGGAAACAAATAGTAAAATGTGCTTAGATGGCAAATCCAATTAAGCAGATATTCGCAAAGCGGAGCGAACGCTCGGCGGCAAACCTATTCGAATTCGAAGGCGCAGTGCCCGTTTCGAAATCGATATTGTTCAGTTTGCAGCACCTCCTTGCTCTTTTTGTGTCGAACATCGCCCCAATCATCGTTCTTGTGGCAGCCGTTCAGGGGTCTAACCCAGATCTTGATGCAAGGATCTTAGAAAACGGCGTGCGCGTGGCCACCCTTCTTGCGGGCATCGGGACATTGTTGCAGATGTTCCCACTATGGAAATTCGGTGGCAGGCTCCCCGTCTTCATGGGCGCAAGTTTCACCTTCTTGGGAGTCTTGGAACTCATTGTTTCGACTTACTCTTGGCAAACAGCCTTCTTGTCCGTCATCATCGGCGGGGTATTCCTAGCCATTGTTGGGCTATTCGCCAAATACTGGGTCAAATTCATCAAGCCGATTGTTTCCGCGGTCGTGGTTCTTGCTTTGGGGCTTTCCTTATTGCCGGTCGCGATTCAGCAATTCGTCGGCATCTCGGACATCCCTTCCCTTGCCGTGGCTTACGATTGGTCGATCGGCTGGAAATACATCCTCATCGCATTTGTGAGTTTGCTTTCATCGCTCGTGTTCCAAATTTTCGTGAAGGGCCTTTGGAAGCATATGTCGATCGTGGTTGGTTTGATCGTCGGCTACATCGTTTCGCTTTGCATTCCAGGGCTAGTGGATTTCTCGGCTCTTTCTTTCAGCAAGCTCACCGATTTCATCGACGTGCCTAGGCCCATATTCACTTTCTTAAGTTTCTCATCAGGCGACTTCAATCTCGGCGCGATCATCGCGGTCTGCATCTTGTTCCTCGTCTCCTCAACTGAGACGATCGGAGCAGTCTCGGTTGTCGCTTCCGGTTCATTTGGGCGAGAGGCAAAGCCGGAGGAACTCGCGGGTGGAATCTCTTGCGTTGGACTAGTTGGGGCTCTTGCAGGGCTATTTGGCGGGGTTCCTGTCACGAGTTACCTTCAGAATTCCGCGATCGTCAATCAGACGGAAGTCAAAAACAGGAACGCGCTGGTCTTCATGCCTCTTGCGCTCATCCTCTTCTCATTCTTCCCGCTTTTCTCTAGCATTCTCCTCACCATTCCTAGCGCCGTATTCGGCGGGCTCATGGTGAATCTATTCGGCGGGATCGTGTATTCAGGAATGAAGATGATCTTCGAATGCGAGCATAGCGTCAAAAACACGACCGTGGTCGCATTGTCTTTGGGAATCGGATTCGGATTGACCTTCGTTCCTAGCGTCACCGAACCCCAATTCAGCAACGATATCCTCAATTCGCTGATGCTCATTTTACAGGCTCCAGTCGTGAGCATGTTCTTGGTCTCGATGATACTAAGCTATGCGATTCCAAAGCGGATCGACGAGCCGAAAAATGAGGAAAAATGATATGCCTATAAAATAGGCTTATCAATGTAGTTGAAAAGAGGCTACAATAAGTCGGATCAAAAAGGAGATAATTCATGGATTTGTTGATCTTAGCTGCGGGCATGGGCTCGCGTTTTGGAGGGCTCAAGCAAATCGAGCCGGTCGACCCGAGGGGAAATTTCATCATCGACTATTCGATTTACGATGCAAAGAAAGCGGGATTTGACCGCGTCATCTTCCTCATCAAGGAAGAGAATCGTAAGATCTTCGAAGAGACCGTTGGCAAGCGCGTCGCTGGCCAAATCGAAGTCGCTTACGCCTATCAGAAGCTTGAGGTCATCCCTGAAGGATACGTTCTCCCGAAAGACAGGGTCAAGCCGCTTGGCACCGCTCAGGCGATCTACTGCTGCAAAGACGTCATCAAAGATGACTTCCTGATCATCAACTCCGATGACTTCTACGGATACGATGCCTTCCGCGTCGCCGCCGAATTCCTTCGCTCCATCAAGGGCGAATCCGGCAAATACGGAAACGTCGCCTTCTTCGCGAAGAACACTCTCACCAAGAACGGTTCGGTCAAGAGGGGCGTCCTCGCCAGCGACAAGGATCACAATATGACTGAGCTCGTCGAGTCCAAACTCGAATGGCGCGGCGATGACATCTATGGCTGCCCGCTCGAAGGTGGCGAAATGGTCAAGCTCGATCACAACGCTCTCGTCTCGATGAACATGTTCTGCTTCTCCAAAGACATCATCGATAGGATCGAAGAGGGCTATGTCCCCTTCCTCGAAGCCAACAAGGACAACCTCGGAAGCTGCGAATATCTCATCCCGACCGTCGTCGATGAGCTCATCAAGAAGGGTGAAGTCTCCTGCAAGGTGCTCTCCACCACCGCCGTCTGGCATGGCGTCACCTATCGCGAAGACAAGGACGAAGTCGTGAACTCGCTCCGCGAGCTCGTCAAAGCTGGCGAATACCCCGCCGACAGGTTCTAATCCTAGCTTAATTCCATTGCCGCGCTCACGGGCGCGGCTTTTCTTTGCAAAAATTCTTTCGCTTCGAAAACCCTGCAAAACCCGAACAAGTAATTTTTCTTTCAATTTATTTGTTTCTTCGTGGGCGCGCCTCGATTAAAATGATTCAGGGGTTTTATTTCTATGAGACTTATCGGACGAATCATAATGCTAGTCGTCGCCATCGGCTTGTTCGCATCGAACATCCCTGTTTTGCTTCAGCACATCGATTTGCTGAACAAAGCCGGCTGGGGCGACTT
>CACYCS010000059.1 GCA_902773005.1 uncultured Erysipelotrichaceae bacterium | reverse complement strand
CTCATAGATGTCTTAAATGACCGCTTGGCAAACCTTGGCTTTGCAAAGCTCGACTATGTCCGTAACTCCGGCTTCAAAGTCGGCGAAGTCAAAAGCATCGAGGAGCACCCCCTCAACGAAAAGTTGTCCATCGTCACGCTCGACCTTGGCGAGAAAGAGGTTTCGACCGTGACCCGCTACAGCAATTTCAAGGTTGGCGATTTGCTCGTCGCGACTTTAGACGGAGCGTTCCGCTTCGATGGAACCGTCTTCCATAGCCGCGTTGAGCGCAACATCCCAATCGACGTCGAACTCAATTCGGCCGCTGACCTCCATATCGGCGACGCGAAGTTCGAAGCATTCATCCCCGAAGGCTACTCGGCTGGGGACGACTTCTTCCTGAAATAAGAAATTGATAACGCAAAATCGGCTCATCTCAGAGATGGGCCGATTTTCGTAATCCATGAGGGACGTGTATGCGTTTATGGCATCATCGAGGCGATGATGCGCCCTGCTTCGAATAGGATTTTCGCGTCCTCTCGAATCGGAAATCCCTTTGGGTAATCCACGTCGAACACAAGGTCGTCAACATAGAGGCAATATTCGCTCGCGGCCGCTTCGTCGCAGCAGATATATCCCGGGAAATCATGAACGTCATCGACGATGATCTCGCCTTTTTCCCGGTATGCCGCGCCAACGACGCCGCGGGAGTAGGGGATATCTTCGCACGCAGGCGTGCCCTGAAAATAGGAAAGCTTGAGCGAAACGCCATCATCTGCATAAAAGCCAACCCAAGCCTTTTCTGGCATCTGGGATTTAAGCATCGACAAAGCGTTGAGAATCCTTCCAATCCGATTGGATTCGTTCAAACCCTCTTTTTGCGCTTCTATGGCCTTTAGTACAGATTCATCGATCATCGTTATCTCCTTTGGCCGGAATATGCGCCTGCGCCACCAGATTGGCCGGTTGCGCTTTCTCCGGACACTCCGCCAGAAGAACCGCCTTTTCCGCCGCTACCTGGCTTTCCGGCAGGTTCGCTCGCGAGGAAGGCACTTGATGCGTTTCCGCCATCGCCGCCTCTTCCGCCATCGCCGCCGCGACCATTATAGCCGTTTTCGCCGTCTTCGAGCGTGGGCTCTCCGCTTATGAGCGCTTTCTTGAGGAAAGTAACGTAGCTCTCTGCGATCGCTTTCCCGCCGAATCCACCTAGTCCGCCATCGCCTCCATTGCCTCCTCTTCCGCCAGTTCCAGCAGAAGTCGAGTTGAACACGGAAGCATTGGAGTTTCTGCCTTTCGAGCCGTTGCCTCCTCTTCCGCCGTCTCCTCCGTTGCCGCCTTTGCCGCCTTTAAGGGTGATTTGGGTGAAAGTGGCGGAGGAATCGAAGTTAGGATTGATGATGGCGTCGCCGCCATCGGTTCCGTCGGTTCCGTTTTTCCCGTTTCCGCCGTTGCCTCCTTCGCCGGTTCCGTTTGCGCCATTTTCGCCGATTGATCCGTCATGGCCTGAGCCACCATAAATCTGCAAAGACCCGCGGCTAGATTTGATCGCTTCATTCACTTTCAGAGCATGGTCGCCTTTCGCGATTTGATCCGACATCGCTTGGCCAATCGCGACGAGCTCGCCATCTTTCAGCTCAAGCGAATTCAAGTGAAGCATCGTCGCCTGCGAGAGGTTGCCTTTCTCTCTTTTTGCGCTTCCGCTGAATTGGAATGAGGCGTCTTCGATCGTCACGTCGCCCATTTTGAAGTCGCTGCCGTCATGAAGCGAATGGGAATAGCCACCGATTGCCAAGGTAGATGATTGCATGCCATTCCCTTTGATCGTGAGTGATTTGACGTTTGCGAGCACATTGCATTCGCGGTCCTTCGTGTTGAATCTCAGCGAGTTGAACCCATCTACGTTCAAAGTGATTTTCTCATTGCCTTGGTTGACTGGCGAGGCGTAACCGAATAGGTACGGGGTTCCGTTACTGCTATATTCGAGACCGGATACGTTGATTTGGAAATCCTCCTTTCGCTTTTCCAAAGTGAAGTAACGACTAGAGGAATGCTCATCCGATGGAACATCCAGCTCATTGATGACCTCGGGGATATAGACTTGGCCATCGGGAAGCTCTTCCGAAGCGGGGTCGGAAACGGGGGAAGAAAGGTGCGACAAGGCATCGCTTCCGTATGCGGCTTGGACATGGTAGGTGTGGTTTGAACGATTCGCGATTCGAGCATAAAGGTCGCTTGTCGTAACGTAACGCGAATCCCAATCGGTGTACACCAGGTACTTTTTCGCGCCCGGGACTTTGCCCCAGCAGAGGTAGTCCCCGATGAAATAAGGCTCTGGGCTCGCTAGTTCGCCAAGCCTCGCCGAAACGAGCTCGGTAGCCTCTGAGGAAGCGTATTTCCCGCTTCCGTGGGCAAGGATGCTCACGTAATGCTCCTTGTCGTCTTCAAATTCGAAATAATAGGACATGACCCTATCGCCATAGACTTCAAGAGAAATCGGAAGGGAATTGCCTGCGACAAATGGCTCGGGATCGCTGATGGAGAATTTTTGGTCGGAGCTAGGAATCTCGACGTGAGCCACCCCCTGATCGGAAGATAGCCTCCCAACCCTAGAGACGTCATAGGAATCATAGGACCAATAGAATGAATCGCTTGGATCGATTCGCGCGATCTCCTTTTCCTCCTCCATGATTGAGTAGTAATCGACGTGCTTGAGCGCGGTGAAGATGACCCTGCTAAGGTCACTAGCTACGGTCGGCCGAGCGAGCTGAAATTTCGCGATCGGCAGGATATTGCCGGCGAATTCCTCAAATATGTCGAGGGGATTCGCGCAGGAAGCGAGGGCGAATGAGGCGAGGGTAAGTGCGATTGGTGCTTTGCGTTTCATGGGCATTGCCTCCTTTTAGCGGTGACGCTTCCTGTCGCGGATATTCGGGAAGATCGCGAAGAAAAGCATGAGGACGGAGATGAAGATGTAGGGGAAAATCATCGCGAAT
>CACYCS010000058.1 GCA_902773005.1 uncultured Erysipelotrichaceae bacterium | reverse complement strand
CCGGCGCCGCGTTCAGCGGCCGCTGACAGCCGAGGGCTTAGTAGCCCGAAAAAGAAGAACTACCGGCTAGGCCGGTTGGTTTCTTTTACATGCAAAATATACCTTTATTAGTAAATCGGAAGGCCAAAAAGACAGGCATTTGGGTAAAAGTATTCCGAAATTAAGAAAACATCTATGAATGTTCTAATAGAAACACACGGCCTCGCCATTGTCTTTTATAATCGAATTACCAACAACACCATATTGGAGGAAATAGAATGAAAACTAAGAAGATTGGTTTGTTCGTTGCTCCGCTTTTGATGTTCGCTGCCTTGACTGGCTGCAACAATCAGGCGGAATCCAAGGGAGGCGATACGAAGGATACGACTTCCGAGGTCCAAGAAGGAGACGCGAAGATCCGTGAGATCTATCAGCTCTACGTCGAGAATGGCGGAACCATGACCTATGAAGAATGGTTCAAGTCCATCAAAGGCGACAAAGGTGACAAAGGCGACAAAGGCGACAAGGGCGACAAGGGCGATCCTGGCGAAAAAGGCGACAAGGGCGACCAGGGCGGCCCCGGCGAAAAAGGTGATAAGGGCGACAAAGGCGACAAAGGTGATCCTGGCGAAGATGCTAGAGTTGAGCCATTCACCGTTACCTTCGATGCCAATGGTGGCTCTGAGGTAGCCCCGATTGAGATGGACCATATCGGCCGCATCGCGAAACCCGCTGATCCGACCCGCGAGTTCTTCACCTTTGCCGGTTGGCAGACTGAAGACGGCGAAGATTGGATCTTCTCGAAGGATGTCGTGGCCGAAGATACCAAACTCGTCGCGAAATGGGTGAAAGCCACCATCATCTTCGATCGTTATACCGCTTTATCCACCAGCGCGGACTCGGAATTCACGGTTTGGAATGATAAGTCAGGATTTGTTGGCCATACCAAAGACGGCTGGAATACTGGCTGTTCCATCAATATGTCCTGGAGAACAATCGCTGTGTTCGACGAGCTTGGCCGTATTGCCTATGGCGTTACGTTGCCCGCTAACGGATACGGATCCCCACACGGGACGTCCTACCTCCGCCATCCCGCTTATGCCGACTACACGCAGAACCCCGCCTTCGAGTTTGATGCTGATTATGATGCACAAACGAATGCAGCCGCTTGGAAACTCGTAGTTCCTAAGGGCGGATTCGCTGTCACTGCTCATACCGATGGCGGCAATGCGCTTGCCAAAATGATCACCTTTGGCAGAGTGCAGGCAGTTGACGATGCGACCCAAAAGATCGTCAACAGCGCTGCATCCAGCGTCGCAGGCTGCTTCTTCACGTTTGAAGATGGAGATGTCTGCCTCAACACCTATCCGAATTCCGTTGCAGTTAAAATGGCTGATGGCGTCAAGGTCGAAGGAACCGAGAAGCATCAACCCATCGTCTTCGATAGGACGATGAAGCAGTGGAACAGCATCCAAATCTCAAGGTATACGGGTGACGTTGTTAAACGTGCGACAACCACGATCCGCGGTGTCATCACCGATGCGCCCGGAGGAGCCGACTGGTCCATGAACCTCTATGATGAACAAGACGATGGCCTATTCTATCGCGGAGTCCAGGGCGACGAGCGCTATGTCTTTGAGTATGATGTCGATGCCGACCTTCTCGAAATCGGTCTCTATGGCAAATTCGGCTTCACCACGTTGTCTGGCGACGGCATGAGCATCGGTTACGCCTGGCCCGCCAATGGCATTGCTTCGACCGGAGCCATCCAGTTAGCGCGGTGGGGCAGGATCAAGAAGATGAGCTACGGTTCCGAAAAAGGCGTCGACTATGTTCTTACTAACGACGGACGCTCTGTCAGCGGCCGCTTCGGGCCCTATGGCACTGCGAACTCCATGTACGTTGATGACAATGGACCGTTCGACACTCTCCTTTGCTGGGAAGAAGGCGGCAACACCTTCACCATCAATTACGAAATCGCAACTGGCAACATCGTTATTGCCTAATCCTCATACAATGCGACTTCAGGGTCACCACTAACGGTGGCCCTTTTACAATGTTTTGCAATATAAGATTCGCCAAAAATATGCAAAAGTTAATTTTTCAAGTGCGCGCGTACACATATATACATGGTTCCTGTTAAAAACTCGTGAAACGAAACTAAAATTTTGTCGATAACGGAGATTACATTCATGAAAAACCATAGCCTTTTGACCTTATCCGCTTTGCTTCTTACCGCTGGGCTTGTTTCCTGCGGCGGCACTTCCTCTAACGCTTCCTCGACTCCTGCTAGCGAACCGAAGTCCGAGCCTACGTCCGCGGCTTCTAAGCCCACTGAAAAATCATCTGATCAGCAGACTGAGAAGATTAAACTGGTCGATCCGCGTTTGGATGCCTATGTCGCAGTGTTAGGCAGCTACGAGAATAGCGGCTTCGAAGAATACGACTCCAAGACCTTCAAGTCGCTTTACGAAGCGATCAACTACGTCCTCGAAGAAGGCGACCCCGGAAGCTATGTCCATCTTGCCTCCGACGATAGCAAGACCACCATGTATACCAAGCCCCAGGCGAGCTACGATATCTGGCATTACTACAAAAACGGCAACATGCTGGATGGTTTCTATACCTATATCGCGGGTGACGTCGAATTCTTCAAAGGCGAGGATTATACCCGCGTCGTCTGCTCCAACGGCTATGCTGGGCAGACCTATCAACCCTATGAGCTTCTTGGCCATGAGACCCAGAGCACCCAAGCCTGGAACCGTCTGCCATTATTGGACGCCTCGGCGCGCTATAACCCGCACGCCTTCACCGGCATCCAAGACACTACCTATACGATCGAGCTATCCAAAGCCAAGATCCGCCCCTCCTATGCGGAAGACCAAAACGCGATCCCTGAGATCTCGATGTCCACGACCGACTCCTACAATTGGTCGAACCAGGGCATCTACATGGATACCGCGACCGGCGAATGGCGCTATTTCTATGGCGAAACCCAATCCGACTTCAAGTCATTCACCTATAGTGACGACGACCCGATCCTCACCTCTACTTGGGATGAGAAGGCGCAGGAGTGGACCCCAGATGGCGACATCAGGATCAGCCTCTCCGCCAAATTCGATGAGGAAGAGGAGACCGTAAGCAATGACTTCATCGTCGAAGTCATCAAAAACGGCCAAGTCGATTCTAAGAAAGAATTCAATTACGAATACAACCAGATGTCGATGCGCGGCACCCACCGCATGACCATCTCCCTCGACCTCGTGCCCTCCGATGAGGATAATGAGGAAGAGGCGCTGACCCCTGACTTCATGTGCGGTTCCTACTTCAAGAACGTCGTTGTTTCTGAAGGCAAAGGAACCGTCCGCGAAGGCCTTACCGACGAGATCTACCAAGGCGACCTCCCGATGTGCTGCGAGGCTGGCAAGACCTATGACCTCCTCCATGCCCTCGGAGGCCATGAGAACGACTCCGACACCGAGGTCATCATCGACAACACCCATTGCGTCAAATACACCGAATCCGCCGACCACAAAGACGTTTGGAACATCTCCTATGAGCAGTCCATCGCCGAAACCCTCCGCTCCGAAGAAGTGGAGGAGGTCGAGGACCTGATCAGGATGATCCCGGAAGGCGCGACCACGAGCACTGACGAATTCCGCACCGCATACGCAGCCTTCAACACCCTCCACGAAGTTCAGCAGGAACTCATCCGCCAAATCGACAAACTCACCACCATCGACGATATCATCGAAGGACAATGAGCCATGGCAAAACAGAGATTATCGATACTTGCCTTAGCTGGCTTCGCCCTCGCTTCCTGCGGGGGCGGGCAAAGCCCTGCCTCCTCGGAGGCGCCTTTGCCATCTAGCGACCCCGTGCCATCGATTTCCGAAGTCGTTGAGGTCTCTTCGGAGCAGCCCGCGGTCGAATATAGCCGCGCGAATCCGCGCGTCTACGAAGCCAAAGCCGATTCCGAAGACGTCGTCCTAAAAGGCCCCTTCGTCATCCTTACCGCGGAAGGAGAAGAGCCAACCTTAACCATGACCGACACCGGCGTGAATTCCAAAGACGTTCCGACCGTCTACGACGACATGTACAAAGCGATCCGCACGGCCGGCACCAACTCGACGTCCAAGAACCCGCTTCAGGTTCAGGATCAGAATTACGTCCAGATCTTCATCCGCCGCAAGACGAGCCAGAACTTCGTCTTCCATCGCGACGCCTATATTGGCGAATGCGCGACCAAAGTCGCCAAATCCTATTGCGATTCCCATTCGGGATCCTATGCGATCAATGGCAACGCCTCCGATTATTCATACATGTCCCGTGCGGAAATGAGTGAGGACCTCTCCATCGTTGAGAATCTACTTGAGACCAACGCCGGAGCTTATAACTACATGTTCTCCAAATCCGGGGACGGAGCACTCAACGGATTCTCCTACGTCACCTGCGACGTCCATCTATCTGACGCGATCTACCGTCCGCCAGTAGATGGAGGGCAGTGGAACGCCTACATCTTCGTGAACATGGCCCGCAACCTCAATTGCGACCTTGGCCTCATCGGAGTGTTCAACCAAGCCCGCCGCGTCTGCGAATGGAAGATGGTCCGCAACTGTTCCTCGAAGCAGCATACCGCCGGCACCTCAACCGTCGAGCATGATGCCAAGTTCTACGTCTACCAGGACAAGATCGTCACGACCTCGACCCAATATGATCCCGAGACCATGGAATGCTCTGGATTCGATGACCTCCATTTCGAGGTCCTTGGCATGACTGACGGCTGGATCTTGAACATCACAAACATGCGCACGGGTGTCGTAAATAGCTTCACCGAGCACCATGTCGATTCTAATGGCAATCCGCTATACGAGAACACCGTTCCCAATAACGGCCGCGCCCTCATCGCGGCTAGCTATTGCCCAGTCACCGGCAACGTCTGGAACTGGAATTGCGGCGCAAAGCTCGAGAACGTGGTGTTCGATAACATCGAGTTGACCCGCGTCTTATCCGATCCTGAGAAAGCGGACGATATCGAGGCCTATCGCGACGATACCCTCGAAAGGCTCCCCCTATATCCGGATACGGATGCCTACAAAGAAGGCTATTCCCAAGGCGATTTCGTCGCATCCCACGAATATGGGATACGCGAAAGCGATGGGCAATACAATTCCGGCATCGCCTATTCTAAAGGCGACCATTACATCTCTTACACCGTCGACTACAACTCAAACGTCGACTGAACTAGAAGGAGGCCAAAACGGTGAGAAAAAGCAAATACCTGATCGTCGGCATGATGGCATCGATGATTGCTTCGTGCGGGACCGTGAACCCGGACGCCGACCTTAACATCGACGTCGAGAACCATTCGGAGATCACCCTCAAGACGGTGTTCCCGAATTTCGGCGTCACCAATGACAAGGTGCGCAACGGATGGCTCGGCAAAGCGATCGAGGAATACACGACCTACAACGTCGACTATAACCAGTTCTCGGAAGCGGCCGACACCGAGGCCAACAAATACCTCGTCACCAAAGAGCCAATCGACATGATGAAGGTCACCCCGACGATCTTCAATAACTATGTGACCTATGGCTATTTCACCGATTTGACCGACGTCATTCAGAAATATGGCAATCGCGTCGTCGATTCCAAAGGCACCAAGTGGAAAGACCTTTATACCGCAGAGCAGTGGGAAGCCTGCAGCTATAACGGCAGGATCTATGGCATTCCCGAATTCGGGCATACCGCGATGAACAACCAGGCCTTGATTTGGAATACCGATCACCTCAAAGCGGTCGGAATCGAGCATATCCCGACCACGATTTCGGAATTCAAGATCGCGCTTGGCAAGCTTCAGGAGCATTTTGGCGCGACGAACCAAAACTATTACGCCTTCGGACTCAACGGCAACATCTCGATCGGCAACCCGATCTCCCCGGCCTTTGAAGTCCCAGAGCAGTGGTACGTCGATTCCAATGGCGACCTCCAGAACATGCTCATGGCGCCCCAAATGAAGAATTACCTTTCGTTCATGAACGGGCTTCTCCATGATGGCTATATCGCTAGCGACTGGGTCTCGCAAGGCGAGCAGCAGTGCATCTCGAACTTCGTCAAGGAGAATTCCTCGGTCTATGTAGGATCTTACTGGAACATCACCTCGGCTAGGGAAGCGATGATCGCGACCTACAAGTCCTGGCCGACCGACGTCCACGAATTCTGGAACAACAAACTCAAGAAGGAATATGTCTACGGAACCGAAAGGATGGTCTCCTACAAAGAGGACGGCCTGATCGGATGGAACACCTGGATGAAAGGAGACGGCACCAATGGCTCCGTCGCCCAGGAAAAAGGCAAGGCCCGCGACTCGATGATGGTCGGATATTACTGCACCGTCCCCGTCGCATGTGCCAAAAACGCCGCCTACGTCATCGACTGGATCTCCCGCCGCAACACCGAGGAGTGCACCGTCCTCATGATCGCCGGGAAAGAAGGCAAGCATTATGACTATTGCGCCGCCGATGATGAAGGCGCGATCAAGCTGAATACCACTAGCGGCGAACCGAAATACGTGAAGACGTACCCCGATTTCCTCACTGACATCTCTGGCATGAGCCAATTCCAGACCTCGGTCAATTGCGACGTTGCCCGCGTTTGGTGGCCAGTCGCGGAAGATGGCTTCAACGCCTGGAATGTTTTAATCGTCGACGAGAACGGCAAGCAAGAAAACGACCGCATGATCCTCAACGCGTTCGGCTATCACCCCGTCCTCCCCGAATTCGCCTCCGTCGACCTCGAGGCGCAGAACTACGTGGTCACGCAAGCCCAATATTGCATCAACATCGCCACCGATGCCTTCGAATCGACCTATGAGTCGGCGAAGCAGAACTACAATACCCGCTTCTATTCGAAGTGCGCGAAAGAGATCAACAATTGGTATCACAATAAGAAGTAATCCCCATGGAACTCACCAAAAGCCAAAGGAAGAAGGAGCGAGTCCGACTAAGACAGACCGGCTATTGGCATCGCGTCTTGGTCAAACTCAAGAAGTACGGATCGATTTATTGGTTCGTCCTTCCCGCCGCTTTTTTGGCGTTGCTATTCGGCTATATCCCCCTCGTCTTCCTCCTCGCCGCGTTCAAGACTTCCTATAATCCAGCGATCAATTCTCCGATTGCGGAGCTATTCGTCAACAACTGGAGCTTCGTCCAGTTCACCAAGATATTCGGCGACAATTCGGCTGCGTTCTTCACCGCGCTTAAGAACACCTTGATCATCAACGCAATCAAGCTCGTGCTCGTGTTCCCGCTACCGATTATCCTCGCCATCATGCTCTCCGAGGTCAAATCGACGTTCCTCGCAAAGCTATTCCTCATCATCTTCTGCCTCCCGAATTTCTTGTCCTGGCCGACCGTCGTCGGCATTTGGCAGAACTTCTTCCGCTTGCAGGACGGCGTCTTGAATAACTTGTTCGGGACGCAGATCTACTGGTTCAACGAGAATTTCTTCGGCCAAGGCAGCAACCTCTACAAGTTCTTCGCGATCTTCTTCGACGCGTGGAAGGGGACTGGCTGGAATTGCATCATGTATTACACGGCGATCATGTCGATCGATAAGTCCTATTACGAGGCATCTGAGCTAGACGGGGCTTCGAAATTGCAGCAGATCCGCCACCTCACGATCCCCTCGATCACCCCGATCATCGCCCTCATGTTCATCATGAACATCACCTACATCCTCTCCTGCGGCTTCGAAGAGATCAACCTCCTTGCCAACTGGAACCCATATTTCGTCGAGAACGAGACGACCCTCGACTATTACCTCTATTACGTTGCGTTACGGCAAAACGGCCAATACGCATTCGCGACGGCGCTTGGCTTATTCAACTCCACGGTGTCGCTCATCTTCATGCTTGTAGGCAATAAGATATGCCGCAAATTCCTTCATAGGGGGCTTTGGTAATGGTCAAGAAAATCCATCTTCGCAAAGTCATCAAGGCACCGGTGGGGGACAGGATCCTCACGGTTTCGATCTACGTGATCCTCTCTTTGCTGACGCTTCTCATCATCATCCCGCTCCTCAACCTCATCGCGTTTGCCTTCTCCAACGAAAATTACAACGCCTACGTCACCTTCATCCCGAGGGGCTTCACCTTCCGTTATTTCCAATACATCCTCTTCGAGAATCCGACCTTCTGGAGCTCGCTCGGGAACTCGGTTGTGATGACGCTAGTGATCACGGTCATCTCAAACGTTCTCATGGCGATGGCGGCTTACCCGCTTTCCAAAGACGACCTCCCGTTTAAGAAAATCGTGCTCACCTTCTTCGTGATCACGATGCTATTCGGCGCCGGCATCGTCCCGACCTTGTTCATGCTTCAATCGATTGGGGTGGGCGGAACCATCTGGGGCGTGATCCTGCTATCGATCAACAACGTCTTCAACATGCTCCTCTACAAGTCCTTCTTTGAGGGGCTTCCCCGCGAAACGATCGAAGCGGCCCAAGTCGATGGGGCGAGCAACATCCAGCTCTTCTTCCGCATCGTCCTTCCGATGTCGCTCCCGGTCTTCGCTTCCTGCGCCTTCTTCTCGATCGTCGGCGTGTGGAACTCCTATGGTTCGGCCGCGATGTTCATCGGCTATAGCAACGACTCGCAATGGCCACTAGCCTATTTCATCTACAACCTGCTCTCGATGAACCCGAAGGACCCGAATGCGGTTCTCAATTCGAACTCGCTCGTCAACATCTCCTCGGCTGCGATTATCATTTCGGTCCTCCCGATCCTCATCATCTATCCGTTCGTTATCCGTTACATCAAATCCGGCATTACGCTGGGAAGCGAGAAATAGCTTATGAAATACCCTTCTGAACTGTTGAAGGAAATATTCGATAAGCGCGAAGGCGAAACCATCGACGTCCCTTCCATCGAATGGGAGGGGTATGACGTTTTCGACGCGACGCGCTTCCATATCGTTGGCACGACCGAGGCGAATCGGCATAGCCTATATCGCTTCTCGGAAGAAGAACTCAAGAAAGCCTCTTCCGCCTCTCTCGACGTCGGCCACCTAGCGATGTATAGCGCAGGCGTGGCCATCATGTTCGCAACCGACTCGCGCATCGTGAAGGTCAGAGTCAGGAACCTTGAGCCATTCGCGATGAAGAACATGACCTTCATGGGCTGCTCGGGCGTCGATAGCTATTATCGCGACGAAAAAGGCGAATGGAAATTCAACGCAAGCGCCTTCGCCTCCTTCCTCGACACGAACGTCTGGACCGACTATCCGATGGTCTTCCACGACAAAAAGAAGAGGGACGTGATGCTGAATCTGCCCCTTTACAATGGAGTGGTGGAGATGGAGATCTTCGTCGAGAAGGGTTCCTTAGTCCAGCCGATTGGGTTTGAGAACAAGAAGCGCATCATGATCTATGGCACTTCGATCGTCAATGGATGCTGCGCCTCCCATCCTGGCGCTTGCATAAGCAACATCATGATGCGGAAGCTCCATCAAGAGGTATTGAACTATGGCTTCTCCGGGGCCGCGAATTGCGAGAAGGAGATTGCTGAGATTCTCTCCACTCGCGAAGACGTGGAGATGACCATCATCGACTGCGAGGCCAATGCTGGGGTTAGCTCCCTCATGGCTGAGCGCCTTGAGGACTTCTTGGACGTTTTGTTCAAAGCCCATCCGAAGACCCCAGTCGTCCTCTTTAACCGCGTAAGGCAATCCTACGACGATTATTTCCCAGAGATGCAGCGCATGAAGGAATTCAATGACCGCGTCTTGAAGGAGAACTGCGAAGATTTCAGAAAGCGGGGGTACCCCATCTTCTTTGTAGACAACTTCGCCCTAATCGATGGCGAAGAGACGGTGGAGGGCCTCCATCCAACGGATGCAGCCCTAGGAAAGATTGCGAAGAGCTACCTCGACGCGATCGGAATGGTTCGTGAGGAAGAGAAACGATGAAAGCATTATTCCTGCCTCTTGACGAGAGGCCGTGCAACTACCTATATCCCCAATGGGTTCCAATCGATGACGTGGAACTGCTTTTGCCGCCCCGCAAGATCTTGCCCCAACAGAAAAAGATAGGGGACGTGGATGCGATTGGACGTTGGGTAAGGGACAATTGCGATGACGTGGATTACGTATTGATCTCGCTCGACATGCTCCTTTATAGCGGCATCGTCCCTTCGAGGCTCCATCATGATTCCGTCGAGGAGATCGAGAAGAGACTTGAAGTTCTCCACGAGGTCAAGAAGCGCAATCCACGCGCCAAGATATTCGTCCATTCCCTCATCATGAGAACCCCGTCCTATAACCTCGCAACCGAGGAGCCTGATTACGTCGGCGAATGCGGACTTAACCTCTATATCGAAGGCGTTTACCTCGATAAGGAGAAGCAGGGCTTATTGACGGAAGAAGACAAAGCTGCTCGCGAAGAGAACCGCAAGAAGTTCAAGCAGGAATACCTCGATGACCTTATGACCCGCAGGAAGACCAACAAGGAAGTCATCCTGAAGGCACTTCAGTATTACATCGACGGGACGATCGATTTCTTCTTGATCCCTCAAGATGACTGTGCGCCCTTTGGTTTCACTTCGATGGACCGCAGGGAAATTGTCCAGTTCTTAAAAGAGAACCACATCGACGACAAAGTCGTCATGCATCCAGGCGCCGATGAGGCGGGACTGACTTTGCTCGCGCGTGCCATCAACGACTCCCGCGGCAAGTTCCCGAAGTTCTACGTCGCCTATAACTGCGACGAATCGAAACATGGCATTCCTGAATTCGAGTCGCAGCATCTTGATATCACCATGACCTCGCAGATCGAATCGACTTTGTCAAAACGCGTCGATGTCTGGGAAGAAGCCGATGTGATACTCGTAGTAAGCGCAGGCAAGAATTTCATGAATTGTCACCTCCCCGAATGGCCTGATTCGTTCGCGGGGAGGGATATTTCTCGCGCGATCGGCTATATCGAAAAAGCGATACATGAAGGCAAGGTCGTCGCGGTCGCTGACCTCACTTATTGCAATCGCGGCGACATAGATCTTTACGATGCGATCGTGGAGAACGATTTCCTGTTTGAAATCTCTTCTTACGCCGGCTGGAATACCTCCTCCAATACGCTTGGCACGACCATCGCGAACGCGGTTGGGTATTTCCATTCGCATGACGACGAAAAAAAGAACGTCTGCTTGGCGCACCGCTATATCGAGGACATCCTCTACATGGCGAAGGTCAGGGATGAACTGAATGCCAAGGTCGAATCCCATCCGGATTGGAAAATTTCGATACACGCCCTCGATGGAATGAAGAACATGCTTCAGGAATATGCCAAGGAGAGGCTCACGGCCTTAAGCTACGGCACGGGGCTATTGAATGATGTCCCTGGCAAGAAAATCGATGTCAGGTTCATCTGGAATAGGACCTTTGAGGCGGAGGTCGCTTTCAAATGAATTCCGTCCTCACCATCGATATCGGCGGAACGCGCATCAAGTCCGCGCTCTTCGCGAATGGGGAGATTGTCAAAACCCATTCGGTTCTTTCCCATGGCTCCGAGTCTAGGGATGCGATTTTAGCCGCCTTGGATGAAACCATTCGGGAATACGAAGGCTTTGATGCGGTTTCCGTGAGCTCGGCGGGAAGGTTTGACCCGAAGACGGGAGTCTGCGTCTACGCTAGCGATAACCTCAAGGGTTGGACGGGATTCCATCTTAAGGAATACGTCGAAGAGAAATACGGCAAACCCTGCGTTGTCGATAACGATGCCGCGTGCGCTTTGCTATCGCAACTAGGCGATTGCAGTCAAGACACCTTGATGCTCACTTTGGGCACAGGAGTAGGGGCTTGCTTATTTAAAGACGGTGAGATCTATCGCGGCCAGAACTTCGATCTAGGCGCGCTTCAGCACATCACCATCAATGAAGGCGGGGCGCTTTGCGATTGCGGCAAACGCGGATGCGCTGAGAAAGAGCTTTCTGGGACGGGGCTGCACCGGATAATCGATAAATGGTATCCAAACGAAAGCGTTGCGCTTCGCGATTTCTTCGTTCGCGTTCGACAAGGTGAGGAGAAAGCTCTTGGCGCGATGAAGGAATACTTCGACCTATTCGAAGTCTATCTCGCCAAGGTTCGCGAGCGCATTCCTAGCCTAAAGCGAATCGTCCTTAGCGGTGGTGCGGTGGACGAAGTCGCTTTTGCGCCGCTGCTAGAGAAGCATCCGGAAATCAGAATCGCAGACGAGCCGAACCTCTGCGGCGTAAAGGGAGCCTATCGCCTTTACGAGAAGGAGCAACATGGAATTCGATAAGGCATTGCAAGAGCTATATCGCGAATTCGGATGCCAGATCTTTCAAGCGAAGTTCGCCCTGAATAAAGGGAAATGGAACGAAGCGAAGAAAGAGGCGGATGGCTTTGTTTTAGAATTCAGCAAGGACGTGTATGCGTTTCGGCTCATCTACCAGCTGCTCGATGGCAAATCGTCCACCACGTTCCATCCTCAATTCGAGGATCTTGCCTTCATGGTCGACGTCGCAAGGAACAACGCCCCTAAGGCTGAGACGTTCAAGCGCTTGATCCGCCATCTGGCGCTATTTGGTTATTCGACGCTAAAGATTTACCTCGAGGATTGCTTTGAGGTATCTGGCGAGCCATATTTTGGTTACCTAAGGCCACGCTATTCCGCGGCTGAGCTTCGCGAGATCGTGAACTATGCCGATATCTTCGGCATCGAGGTTGTGCCTTGCATCGAGACGCTTGCCCATATGAAGACGCTCCAGAAGTGGTGCGTGTACCGCTACCACTTCGATATCGATGACATTTTGCTTGTCGGCGATGAAAGGATGAACGCGCTTCTAGAGAATGAGTTCAAATCGCTGCGCGAAATATTCAAAACAAACCGCATCAACATCGGTTTCGATGAAGCAATGCGAATCGGGCGGGGACAGTACCTCGATTTGCATGGTGCAGAAGATCCCAAGAAGATCATGCTCCGCCAGCTTGATTACATGATCGAACTATCGGAGAGATATGGCTTCAAGATTGAGATGTGGGGCGACATGTTCTTGAATCTTGGGTTTACCGCAGAGGATATGCCAAAGAAATACGCATCCCTCAAATTGATCAATTGGGATTACGAGGTCCGCGAGATCAGCGAATTCGCTTCAACAATCGAGGCGTTCCAAAAGATCAGCCCAAACGTAACCGTCGCAGGCGGAGCGTGGAAGTGGCTCGGATATGCGCCAAACAACCGTTTCTCGTTACCGCATCTTGAGGCTTTCGCGAAAGCCGCTGTCCAAAAAAGAGTCAAGGAATTCACTTTGACGGCCTGGGGCGATAACGGTGGCGAGTGCTCCTTGTTCGCGATATTGCCTTCCATCGATTTCCTCGCAAATCAGAATTACGGATTCAAATCTCAGGGGGTGGCATTCCGACAGATGACGGATTATTCCTTCGACGAATTCGTCTCGCTGGATCTGCCTAACGCCACGGAATTCCCATACGAGCCTTTGCACAAGAACTCGCTAAGCAGGCTCTATGCGTTAGACGACCTGATGCTTGGAATCTATGATTCCTGCATCGCCAAAGAACAAATCGCGATCTATGGCAAGGTGCTCGACGTGCTTCAGCCTCTTGCCTCGCGAAAGAGCAGAAACGCCTATCTCTTCATCACCATGCGCGATTTCGTGGAATACCTTAGGGCGAAAGTCCCACTTGGATTGACACTAAGGGAAAAGTACCACGACGAGAGGGTCGCCGAATGCCTGCCGATGCTCGATGAGCTCGCGCTTCGACTGGAGAAGTTCCACGGGTCCTTCTACGAGCAATGGATGAAGGAATCCAAAGGGATTGGGTTTGAGGTGCAGGACATCCGCCTTGGGGCGGTAGCCCAACGCATCAAGACCACAAAACGGAGAATCGAAGATTACCTAAGCGATAATGCCAAAGGCATTGAGGAATTGGAGATGGATATCTTAGACTTTTATGGAAACGTCGACGATTTCTTCAAGCCGAAGGACCTTGTCGACTGCCGTTATTCAATGATGGGGAGCGCAAATTTGAACGACTGATTATGAATTACCAATTCACTGACAAAAACCATCTGGAAGTGAGTTCCGGAAGCAAACGCCTGCACCTGGTGTTCCTTGAAAACGCCTCGATCCACGTCTATGTGAACGAATGCCCGAAGGACCTGATCGAACTGAATGAAGTCCTTGAGACCAAAGTGCTCCGCATCCTCCCGCCTAGCGACGGAATCCTTAAGATGAGCTTAAGCGAATCGGTCGACCTAGAAATCGACGAGAAGCTGAATCTCAGGTTCCTCCACGCAGGACATGAGTTCTTTAGCCCCCGCCTAAATAACGCCAAGAAGACCAAAAGGAACGACTATGCCGAGATCGATTTCGATATCTCCGACGATGCCAAGATCTATGGCCTAGGCGATAAGATGGCCCCGATGAATCGCAGGGGCTATTCCTATGTGAATACCAATACCGACGATTCGAACCATCAGGACGAGCTATTCCCTAGCCTATATAAGTCCATCAACTATTTGCTGGTCCGCTCCTTCGACCGTTTCTTCGGGCTCTATTTCCCATCGACTTACGCCTATGAATACGATTTAGCCAAAGCAAGCCTAAACGAGGTGAAGGTAGGTCTACGCAAAGACTACCTCGATTTCTACCTCTTCTATGGCGATGACCCGAAGCAAATCACCTCTGCGTATTCCCTTCTTGTCGGTCACCCTTATTTCATCCGCATGAAGATGCTTGGCAACCAGCAATCGCGCTGGAGCTATGAGGACGAGAAAATGGTCCGCGAAGTCGCAAAGCAATATAAGAAGTTTGACTTGCCATTGGATTACATCCATCTCGACATCCACCACATGGATGGGTATCGCGATTTCACGGTCGACAAGATCCGCTTCCCTGATCTTGCTAAGCTTGCCGATGATTTGAAGCGGCAGGGGATAGGGCTCGTCACAATCAATGATGCCGGCATCAAAGTCGATCCCGATTACGAGATCTACGCCAAATGCGTCGAAAACGGCTGGGAAGCCAAGAACCCTGACGGCACTAGCTTCATCGGCAGAGTCTGGCCTGGAGATAGCATCTTCCCCGCATATTCGAATAAGGGGTGCCGCGAATTCTTCTTCGACAAGGCGAAGGAGTTCGTCACGACATACCACGTCGACGGCATCTGGAACGATATGAATGAGCCCCATAGCTTCACCGGACCGCTTCCAGATGAAGTGACTTTCGAGGTCGATGGCAAGAAGCGTGAGTTCGCCGAGTACCATAACGCCTTCCCAGAAGGGATGGTCCGCTGCTTCGACGAGGTCTATAGCGAAGCCAATAGAAGGCCATACGTCTTCACCCGCGCTTGCATGGCGACCACGGCGAAATACGCTTTCGCATGGAACGGCGATAACTTCTCCTTGTGGCATCATCTCGGGCTCTCAATCCCGCAAATCCTATCCATGTCCCTCTCCAATTTCATGATCGATGGCGTCGATATCGGCGGCTTCGGCGGAGACGGCAACAAAGAGCTTTTGATCCGCTGGTGCGAAGGCAATATCCTGATGCCTTTCTTTAGGAACCACTCGTCCCTGCACACCAAAGCCCAGGAACCCTATGCCTACGACAAAGAAACGGTGGACATCTATCGGAAATACCTCGAATTCCGTTACAGGATGATCCCGTATCTATATACGCTTGCCCATCGCGTCTCGACCTTAGGCGAGATGATGGTCCGCCCCTTGTTCTATAACTACCCCGAAGACAAGGAGACCTATGAGACCAATGATGAATACATGGTTGGTGACGCATTGCTGCTTGCCCCAATCGTGAATCAAGGCCAAACCGTGAGGGCGATCTACCTTCCCAAAGGCATTTGGCATGATTACTTCACTGGCGAAACCTACGAAGGCGGGCGCTACATCATGATGAAGCTCGCTTTGGACGAGACTGCGGTATTCGTCAAAGATGGCTCGATTCTGCCAGAATTCGATGGCCTCAAATACATCGACAAAAAGAAAATCCATCGCATCACGTACCGCGTTTTCGGCGAAAAGGCGGACGGATTCCTCTATGAGGACGATGGCGATTCGCTCAACTATCTGAAAGGCAAATTCAATACCTACCACATCCATTACGAAGGCGGCAAGGTCGGCATCCAGAAAGACCATCGCGGCTACCATAGCACGTTCAAGGAAATCGTCTTCGCTAAGGGCGAAAAACAAATATCCGTTCCATATCAAGAAAACGTGGAGGAGGAACTCTAACCCATGGGAAAACTCAAAGTCGCCATCTTCGGGATGGGAAATCGCGGCAAGACCTATAGCGAATGGTCGCTAGGCCATCCTAGCGAGATGGAAGTTGTGCAGGTTGTCGATGCGAACCCGACTGCTTTGGAATACGCCAAAGGCCTTTTCCATCTAAATGACGACGCCCTCTTCTTGTCGTTTGAGGATTGGCTCAAAGCCCCTAAAGTCGCGGATGCCGTCTTCAATTGCTTCATGGACCAATACCATTACGCGACCACCCTTCCTTTGTTCTCTCGCGGCTATGACGTGCTTCTTGAAAAGCCGATCACCGTCCATCCAAATGAACTGTTGGAACTCATGAACGAGTCGAAGAAATATGGCCGCAAATTCGGGGTGTGCCATGTGCTTCGCTATTCGCCATTCTATCGCAAAGCCAAGGAAGTTCTCCTTAGCGGCGAAATCGGAGAATTAGTCGCCCTAGAGATGGCGGAACACGTCTATATCCCCCATATGCTCGCTTCCTATGTCCGCGGCAAATGGAAATCGGAAGCCGAATGCGGGTCCCCGATGATCATGGCCAAATGCTGCCATGACACCGACCTCATGTGCTGGTTCAACGAAGGGTCGCGCCCGACATTCGTTTCCTCCTTCGGAAGCAGAAGCATCTTCACCGCGGCGAATAAGCCGAAAGACGCCACCGACCGCTGCATGAGTTGCCCCCACATGAAGGAGTGCCAGTATTCCTGCTATTTCAATCTGGAACTCACCCATATGGATCCGATCATCTTCCAAAGCGTGGTGCCCGGAAAGCAATGGAACGAAGTCACCCGCGAAGAGAAGATCAAAGTGTTCTCCGAGCATCCAAGCCTAGGCAAATGCGTATTCGATCCCCCGTATGACATCGTTGACCACCAAGTGCTTCAAGCAACCTTCGAAAACGGCGTCACGGCTTCGCTCAATATGATCGGCGGGACCTCTTATCCCTGCCGCACATTCCATCTTCTTGCGACTTCAGGCGAGATCTTTGGGGTGCTGGAAAGCAATAAGATCACGGTCAGGAAATACCAGAAGGACAAGTTCTGGCGCGACACGATCGAATATGATTTAGGCGACGTGGCCGAAGGGCATTCTGGCGGAGACTTGAAGCTCGTCGAGGAATTCGTCGACTATCTGAATTACGGCAAGAAATCGATTTCCCTCACAACCGTCGAGGAATCGATCGATGGCCATTTGCTTTGCATCGCCGGAGACATCTCCGACAAACAGAGGAAGGTGGTTGAGATATTGGACAACAGGGAGTTTAGGATAAGATGAGGCTGCAAGAAGGATTGATCGTTTCGTGCCAAGCGTTGCCGGACGAGCCGATGTATGGCGGCGATACCATACCTAAATTCGCTTATGCCGCGCTACTTGGCGGGGCAAGCGGAATCCGTGCGAATACGGTGGTGGATATCAACGCCATCGCGGCAAAGATCGAGCATAAGCTCCCGATCATTGGCATCATCAAAGCAGATTATCCCAATTCGGAGGTCTACATCACCCCGACGAAAAAGGAAGTGGATGCGCTCGTGAAGTCGGAATGCGATGTCATCGCGCTGGACGCGACGCTAAGGAAGCGCCCTGGCGGAATCACGCTAGAGGAGCTTGTCCATTACATCCGTTCCGTCACGGATAAGCCGATCATGGCTGATTGCGCAACCCTAGAAGAGGCAAAGAATGCCGAAAGGCTTGGCTTCGATTACATCTCTTCAACCTTAAGGAGCTATACCGCAGAGACCAAGGGAATCAAGATCCCCGATATCGCGTTCACGAAGGAATTGCTCTCAACCATCAAGAAATCGCAAGTCATCTTCGAGGGCGGCATCAGCAGCCCGCAAGACCTCGCCGAGGTATTGCAAACCGGAGTGAAGATGGTCGTCATCGGAGGGGCGATCACCCGCCCGCTCAACATCGTGAAGCGCTACATGCAGGAATTCAAAGGAGAATAGGAATATGGCTAAACTCACTAGGGAAGAAAAGAGGGCCGCGAAACTCGCCCAAAAGCAGAAGGAGCATGACGAATACGTCGCGAACGTCATCAACTACAACCGAGTTGCCAGCAAGGAGATCGCCAATCGCAGCCGCGAGAAGAAGAACCATCCAGGCGCCTATGTCTCCATTCAGGAAGTCAACAAGATCTACGATAACCTCGTCCAGGCCGTCTACGATTTCAATCTCGACATCAAGAAGAACGAGTTCATCGTCTTCGTCGGTCCATCGGGATGCGGCAAATCCACGACGCTTCGCATGATCGCGGGACTAGAGGAAATCACCGCCGGGAACCTATTCATCGATGGCAAATACGCGAACGCCCTTCCTCCGAAAGATAGGGACATCGCCATGGTTTTCCAGTCCTATGCGCTTTATCCGCATATGACCGTCTACGACAACATGGCCTTCGCCCTTCGCATCAAACCCTATGACCTGCCGATGTTCGATGAAAATGGCAACGCGGTCACGGGAATCGATGAGAGGCATATCGCTGACCTGCAGAAGCAACTCCAGGAAATCGATCGCGAAATCGCCAATTTCAACAAATACGGATTTACGGGTGCCTCGAAAGAGCTTGTGCTCAAGCCCCTTGAGGAGCATCGCGCTTCCATTCTAAAACAGATCGAAGAGGCCAAAGTCCAAAAGGTTCATTTGAAGCAGAACCGCAAATTCACCAAAGACGAGATCGATGAGGCGGTGCATGAATCCGCCAAGATCCTTCAGATCGAGGATTACCTTGACCGCAAGCCCAAGGCGCTTTCTGGCGGACAGAGGCAGCGCGTCGCGCTAGGCAGGGCAATCGTCAAGAAAGCCAAGCTGTTCTTGATGGATGAGCCACTATCGAACCTCGACGCCAAACTCCGCGTTTCGATGAGAAGCGAGATCAAGCGCATCCATCAAACCATTGGAGCGACCACGATCTACGTCACCCACGACCAGACCGAGGCCATGACGATGGCGGACCGCATCGTCATCATGGAAAAAGGCGTCATCCAGCAGATCGGAAGCCCCAAGGAAATCTATAACCACCCGAACAATATCTTCGTCGCGACCTTCATCGGCTCGCCCGCGATGAACATCCTCCCCTGCAAAGTGAAAGACGGAAAGATCGATTTCAGCGAAAATGGAGTCCTAGAAATCCCGTCCGAATTCGTCGATGCGCTCAAGAAGAACATCGAGGAGAAAATCGCTAAGATCGCCCACTTCAAAGAGAACGGCCTCCAAGAGGAGTTCGAGAAAGAGAAAAACGTCGCGATCGAGGCCATCTCGACCGAGATCAAGCAAGGCAAATACAAGAAAAAGGATGGCGGAGACCCGCTCGATAACCTTGCCCTAAGCGAAGAGGAGAAACAGATCTGCCAAGACCTCTATGACCGCGCGCTTACCCCGATGCTAGAGAAAGAAGCCAAGTACAAGAAGATGCTTGAAACTGGCGAGTTCGACGTATTCTTTGGTGCACGACCTGAAGATGTTTACCTGATCCACGGCAACATCGGCAAAGAGGTGAAACCCTCGAATGGCTTGAAATCGAAAGTCGTGATCTCCGAGCTTCTCGGCAACGAATACTTCGTCCACGTGAAGTTCGCGGACTCCGATTTCATCCTCAAGACCGGCGCCACTAGCGAAGTGAAGGACAACGAGGAGATCGAAATGGTGTTCGACCTCAACAAAATCCATCTCTTCGACGACATCGATAAGAGTATCATTATCTAATAACAACCATGATTCACTTCGATCCCCAAGGCAAAATCTTCACCCTCGGCAACGAGCGCTTTCGCTACGTCTTCCATATCAATGCAGCAGGGGTGCCAGCCAAGCTCTATTTTGGTAGGCCCATCTCGCCGATTACAGAGAACGAAGTTCGCGCCGCAAGCAATTTGGCGGGGGACGTGTATGCGTATTTGGATACCAAAACCAACGAGGAGCATATTTTCGATAACCCGTATTTCAACGGGCAGACCTCCGCGGTTGAGGTTCCGCCTCACAATAGCTTCGACAAGAGGAATTCCCTCATCGCCATCAATCATGACGACGATTCCTCGGTGACGGATTTCCGTTACGTCCGACACGAAATCACAAAGGGCAAGCCGACATTTGCCGACATGCCCTATATTCGCGACGAAGATTGCACAGCCGAGACCTTGATGGTCGAATTGAAGGATAGCCGCGACGAAATCTATCTTCGTTGCTTCTATAGCGTTTTCCCAGACGTCGATGTCTTGATCCGTCATAACGAGATCATCAACAAAACGGGACATGACATCCACTTGACCAGGGCCTATTCGCTTTGTCTTGATCTGCAAAGCAACGACTATTCGCTCATCTCACTGCATGGCACCTATGCCTCTGACCGCGAAGTCGAGGAGCAGGACGTCTTCCATAACGAGATCGTCCTCGAAGAGAATGCCGGGGCAAAGGGCTTTTACCATAACCCGATGGCGATGCTAAGGAAGCACGACGCGTCAAATGACCACGGGGAAGTCATCGGAATCGGACTAGTGTATAGCTCCAATTTCAAAATCTCGGTCATGGGCACCCAAATGGAGACCATTCGCGTTTTGGCTGGCATGTCCGATTATGATTTCTATGCGCCTATCGCCCCAAACGAGACATTCGTGACCCCTGAAGCATTCCTCGTCTATTCTAGCCAAGGCATCGATAAAGCAACGCACGGATTCCACGATTTGATTAGAAACCACCTTCTAAGAAAAGTCCCGGAAGGCATGGAAAAGATCGTCCTTCTCAATTCCTGGGAAGGGAATATGTTCGATTTTGATACTGACAAGATCATCGCTTCGTTGAACGCCGCCAAGCGGATGGGCGTGAACCTATTCGTCCTTGACGATGGCTGGTTCCGCAATAACGACACCTATGGCCTAGGCGATTGGAAGCTCGACACAGAGAAAATCGACCTCAAGAAGGCGATCGACCATGCCCATGCGCTTGGAATTCGATTTGGGCTTTGGGTCGAGCCCGAGCAGATCAACTTCAATTCCGACCTTTACCGCGAACATCCTGAATATGCCTTGTTCGATCCACGGATCGATCATCCGACCACGCTTCGCCACCAATTCGTCCTCGATATGACGAATCCTGAGGCGAGGGACAATGTGTTCGCGAAGATCGAAGCGATTTTCGCTGAATATGAGCTCGACTACTGCAAATGGGATTTCAACCGCATGCTGACCGAAGCCTATTCGAAGACGCTCGATAGACGCTATCAGCATGAGATCTACCATCGTTTCGTCCTTGGAAGTTACAAGATGCTAGACCGCTTCGTCAAGCGCTTCCCGAACGTCCTGCTCGAAACCTGCAGCGGCGGTGGCGGACGATTCGACATGGGGATGCTCTTCTATTCGCACCAGATCTGGGCAAGCGACGAGACCGACGTCGTTCCCCGTTCTTCCATCCAATACTCCACAAACCTCTTCTATCCGATGAAAGTCATCGGGGCGCACGTTAGCGCCAGAAAGCTCCTCTCGATAAAAGAGAAGGGGGCGTTAGCGATGTTTGGGACGTTCGGATATGAACTTGACCCATGCGGATTCGGCCAAAGCAAATTCGACGAGGTCAAGATTGCGAACAAGCGCTTCCTCGATAATCATGACACCATATTCGAAGGCGATTACTATCCCTTGATGGATCCCTATAAGACCAATTTCGTGTCCTGGATGTGCGTCGACAAATCCAAGGATAGCGCGGTCATCTATTTCATGAATTACCGCCACATCAATTGGCGCGCGAGGTTCCTGAAACTTAGGGGTCTCGACCCAAAGAAAACGTATCGAAACAATCTCGATGGCAAAGCCTATCCCGGCGATTTCTATATGGAAGTGGGTTTGAACCTAAGCGATGGCATGCCTAGCCTCACGCCTTATGTGATCGAGCTGAAAGCGAAATGAGGAAAAGCTATACGGTTGAAAGAAACGCAAGGCGAGGTCTTGCGTTTTTGGCTTCTTTGCTCGACCTGCTTTTTGCCGCGGCCCTTAGCATCGCGATATATCTTTCGATTTTCTACCCGATCTATCTGAACAGCTATTCCGGGACGATCAAAGAATGCGATGATGCGCGAAAGACGATGCTGCGAATTGGATGCGATTCGAAGCTCATGCACCTGCAAAGCGATGGGGATTCGGTCTATACGCTGAATGATTCGTATCAGTATTACGTGAGGACAATCCTTCGCTATTCCTATGAATCGGGCGACTATGATATGGCCAATGACTCAGAGCGTTACGCCGAGAAGAAGGGGGAGATGGATTTATTCCCAGCGATTAACGTCACTGAATCTTCCTTCGACGATGATTTCCTTGGCTATTTCTATACGTCTTTCGCGGTTGAGCACGGTCTAGTGGATTCAAGCGTTTCAGCGAAAGAGCATTACCTGAAGCAAGTGCTCGATATCGAAAGGGAGGGGAAGGCGTTCTGGAAGGAAAATGGGGCTGGTCACCCTTTGCTCAACGATTCCACCAGAACTTCCTTGTTCCGATACAACGTCTTGAAACTCGCTTCGAGCGAGTCAGGGCAGATAGACCGCGCCTTCTTCGCCTATTTCACGAAGATTTATGAAGAGGCTGGGAACTTGCTGCTCACCATGCCGGAATACAAAGGGGCGTTCGACATATACGAAGCCGACTATTCCGCTTTGCTCAATTACAAGACGATGGCTTCCGCGGTTTCTGCTTCTAGCGCATATTTGATTCTATTTGTGATCGTCTCATTGTTCTTACCATACCGCTCGAGCTTAGGGCAACTCATATTCCGCATGGCTTCCCTTAATGAAGAAGGCGAAATGGAGATGAGCGGGTTCTTGCTTTCGCGTCTAGTTGGAATCGTTAAGCATTTCCCATTCATCGTGCCTCTAGGAATGGTGGTGGACGCACAGATTATTTTCCAAAACCTAGGCACGTCCCCCGTGAATTTGCTTTTTATCGCTTTGATCGCCGTCTTGGTTGATATTGTGTCGACGTTATTGCTCATGACCAAAAAAGACGCCAGGAGCTTATTCGACCTGGCGTCTAGGACATATACTTTCCGCTACTACTGATTAAGAGCGGTACATCGCCCGATATTGCTTGGGGGTGATGCTATTTTTGCGTTTGAATTCGCGGATGAAGTTATTGGCGGAGGAAAAGCCGCTTTCGAGAGCGATCTCCTTGATGCTTTTGCCGCTCACCTTGAGCAGCTTTTTGGAGTAATTGAGCTTATAGGCGGTCAGGTATTCGATATAGGTCATGCCCGTCTTCTTGCGGAAGATGCCGCAGAAGTAGTTCTTCTGGTAGCCAGAGTAGGCGGCGATCTCTTCTAGGGATGGGGAGCGCGCAAAGTTCTTGTGGATATACTGAAGGACGTCGTTCTTCGCGCCGTCTTTGCCGATGATCTCGTGCTTCTGCTCGCTTCCGACGATGATGAGGAGCAATGCGTTCAATAGGTGAGACAAGATAAGTGACTTATTGGAGCGATTCGACTCGAAGATGCTTTGGATCATCACGATGATGTCCTTGGTCTGCTGAAGCTTGCGGTTGCTAAGCTTTATGACGATCTCGGACTCGAACTCGAAGAAGTCGGAGATGTTCTCCTCATCGATTCGGGTGGAGTTGAAGGCGACGTTAAGAAGGGTGAGCGGAGTGGTGGCGAAGATCTCGTGGTAATCGTTCGGGTGATAGATGAAGATGGTGTTCGGCTCGAACTCGTAGCGATTTCCGTTGATGGTCTGGTATCCAGTGCCGTCGACGCAGAGCTCGATCTCATAGAAATCGTGGAAGTGCAAAGGATAATGGCTATCGACCTTGCTGATCGCAAAGTAGATGTCATTGCCAAGCAGTTGCTCCTCCCCGAGCAGGATCGCATCTTTCTTCATACGAACAATGGTATACCCAAACGGATAATTTTCAAAAATTAATTTTCAAAATCTTAAAATGGGCTAAAGTTAAGCCAAAAAGGATGCCAATCGTAGCGCAATATTAATATTCCCTTTTAAAAATTTAACTTTATTAAGATTGGGCGCAATCAAATGTGCAGATATTTTTTAAAATATCGGCAATGAAAAAGTCACAACTCATGATGTCGGTTGCCGCGATGTGCCTCGCCGCATGCGGCGGACAAAATAGCGCTTCCGTTTCTTCTTCCATAAGCGAGGCGGAAGTTAGCGTCAGCGAAATCGAAAGCAAACCTGAGCCGGTTTCCGAATCGCAAGGAGGATCGCAAGATATGCCTGATGTCGATACTTTGATCGCCTCTTCGGCTGTGTTACGTCAGTTCAAGGCGGGCGAGAAGATGCTCCTTCGCCTAAGGGAGCAGGCCAACTATCTGATACTTGATGAAGCCGGCATGGTTGTTTATTCAGCGGCGAACGTCTCCAAAGGATATGGCTTTGCCGATAAGAGCTTCATGCGCGATGGCGCTTCCATAGAATTCGGCGATGATTATCTCCTCATCCCAAATGGGATGAAAGGCTATTGCCTAAGCGACGAAGGCTACGCGAAGTTCGCTAAAGCGCTCGGGCTAGTCGGCTCCATCGACCTCGAGAAATGGAATAATCCCTCCAACGCGATCTTCGAAGGCAAAAGCGTCGGATTCGCAGAAGACCCAGATGGGTTAGTCAATCAAGTCGCGTTCCGCTTGTCTTCGATCCAAGACGTATTTGCGGGAGAAACCGCCCTTTACAAAGTCGTCGCCCCATATGATGACGAATATCAGATCACCTCGACTGACGTGAGGTCGATCGAAGTGCTCGATGCGGATATGAACGTCCTTTCTAGCGATGCCCATAGCGCGTCCGTGTTCCTTGATAAGGACCAGGTCGTATTCCTTCGCTTCAAAGGAACGGAAGGGGCGACATTCAACGCCACGGTCACTTTGAAGGACCATCTGGTCGAATTGCCATATGAAGTGGTGGAACAAGATGATCTAAGTTCCTGTGATGTCAAAGGCGATCCCGATTTCGATCCGCTCGAACCCGCTCCTTTGAATACGAATAAGCGAGCGGACTCGCGCGGATTGTACGTGAACTGCAACAATCCCGAGAAGCTCACGAACGCTTGTTTGAACACCGTTCTCACTAGAGCCGACGTGACCGAGAAGGATGTCTTCTTTACCTTTGAGCACAATAACTCGACCACCTACCCCTTCTATTACGGATATCGCGTCACCAATGTCGGCGACGAGGACATGTTCGTCACCGTCAAAAATCTCGGCCTTCAGATCGGTGGGGATGGCAGCTGGCTTGGCGAAGACGAGTGGATCAAATTCTATAACCTCGCCTTCCGCGCTGACACAAGCGGCTACACGGATTCCCAAAGGGCGAACTTCAACGCCTATCTAGGGTTCTGCGGGACCTACGAGTCCGAAAACCGTCAGCCCATCACCTTCCGCGTTCCTAAAGGCGCCTATATCTACGTCATGGGCGGAACGACCAAAGATAGCTATAACGGCATCAATGTCTTCGGAAGCGCGGACCAGAAGGTCTACGCCAGCGAGACCGGATGCTCCAATGGGGCGGTGCTATTCTCCGTTCGCGGTTCGAAGGCGCTAGGCCAGTTCATGGCGTATCGCGATTCGAACGCCAAAGGAATCAATAAGTCCGAATACGTGACCGAGGACAAGGAATATGGCTACACTTACGAAGAGAACTTCGGCCACCAATACGCAGGATACGACACCTGCCATGGCGTAGTCGACACTTCCCTTGCCTTCCATTTCAATGACCGCACCCCAGCGGGAAGCCTTCCGGTCACTTATACCAACGAATTCTACAGCACCACGCGCACTGGCCCCCAATTCGAAGAGGTCCAGCAGATCGCTCCGGTGAAATTCGCTTCCCAGAACACCTGGGTCACCCATATCAATCCCTCCCATACCCAGGCCGCAATCGGCCGCGATATGACGCGCTACATCACAACCGACCATGCGACGGGAAATCCGATCGTGATTGACGCTCAGCACTACGATGGCTTAGGGAATCTTGCGAACATTGGCAACTGGATGGTCGATTACCAAGACACAATCACCTTGGTGAATCAGGGCGACCGCCCGAGGAAAGTGACCTACAGGATGGCCCATAGCGGAACGATCCTCACCTACATCCTCGACGAAAACGGCAGGCTTCTATCGACCTATCAGCCGACCTATAACATCATGATCGCCGCCTCGAACTATGGCGCAGCAATCCAAGATGGCTTCGTCTATGAGGTGACGGTTCCCGCCCATAGCGTCGCGCGCTATACGGTCGATTACAACCTCTTGGCCAATAGCAACGGTCACATCACCCATACTTTGACTTTGAAGTAAGCCTATGAGAAAAATCGCATTGACCATCGCTTCCGCCGCCTTGCTTGCCTCTTGCGGAGGCGCTAGTAGCCTCGCTTCCGAAAGCATCGCTCCAAGCCCTGCGGAGCCATCCATCGAATCCATCCAACTTGTATCAGAGCAAATCGAGGAATCGGAAATGTCAAAAGAAGAAAGCAAACTCATCACCGTATCCGAATACATGTACGCCCCAAAAATCACGACCCGCGTCGGATTCGACTTTAACATCTCCCCATATCTTGAGGAGTATGATGACATGGAGGCCATTAGCGAAGATGATAGCGCCCTAGAGATCAAAGATAGCGTATACGTGACTGCGAAAAAGGCGGGAACGAGTTCTATCCTATTGAAGCATGGCGACCTTTATCAGCGCGTCGAAGTCGAAGTGCTTGACGAAGAGAAACCCAATTGGATCTGGTCCTTCAAAGAGCTCGATACCGCGGCGAAACTCAAGATCGTCGCCTTCGGGGATTCGGTCACCGCGAACGCGACTATCGGAGCCGATCTCACTTATGTGAGGAACATCGCCAACCAATTCGGGCTCCGCTTCGTGCGCAATTACGCGATCGGCGGAACCACCGCGACCTATATGTACCCTGGCTCGAACATCGATAAGGAATACCACGGCAATACCACCGCGATCGATGGGCCGCGCGTCGTGCAGCAGGCGGTCAGCAAAGGCGAACTCAAGGATATCGACATCGCCTTCATCGCCTTTGGCCATAACGACCATTATTTCCAGCCGCCGATATCGGTTGATGGGGATGATGCGTACAACATCGAAAATTTCGATAACGCGCATTCGTTCAAGGGCAGCTACCGCTACATGATCAATTCGCTCCGCCACGAGAATCCGAATATGAAGATTATCTTATTGGATTGCACCTATTCCGAATACATGAAAGACGGCGGCCCCTATGGGAACGCGAACACCTATGACGATTACCGTCACGCGATCTATGAACTTGCCGAGGAGATGGAGTGCAAGATGATCGATCCGTGGAACCACCTGAAGCCCCTTTTCGATGGCAATGGCAGGAACATCTATTACAAAGACGTCGTCCACCTCACCGTCAAAGGCCACGAGAAGCTAGGAGATTACCTGAAGGATTTCTAATGAAAACCGCGTGGAACAAGGCAGCTAGCCTAATACTTGGATTTGGAGTCCTTGCTTCCTGCGGGGGAGGCGTTTCTTCGGAGACGCCATCTTTAAGCGCATCTTCTCCCGAATCCATTTCCTCAGAGGAAATTAAGCAAGACATCAAAGTCGAATCCGCGATCGAATTAGGCTCAAAAATCCAAATAACCGATAAGGGGTCAATCGGAAATCTATTCAAGGAAGAATACGCGGATCCCTCAAATGACGTGGACGCCCAATCGATCGTCGGCGCGAATCTATTCCAAAACGGCGTTTATCGGGCAAAAGACGTTGCATTAAAGAATCAAGACGACGTGAAGCTCGAATTCTATACCGAGTCGCACGTTCGGTATGCTGATTTATCTTCGGGATATGCGATTACGCTGCCTTTATCCTCGAAGTTCTCCGCAGATTTCAGTTTGGCTAGAAACTCCATGAGGTTCGTCTCGAAGAACGAGATCGTTAAGACGAGCTACGAAGACGTTAGACCCTACGCGAAAACCGCGCAGGGCTACAACACCTACATGAACGAATGGTTCGCAACCTATATTTCAAAGCACGCCTATATCGACGAGAATGATTTCGAGTATTTCCTCCCGACCGAGAGCAAAAAGAAAACCGTCCTAAGCGGATTCGAGGTCACTTCATATCACATCTTGATCCATAACGCTGGATTGATCGCTTATCCCTATTACAACATCGCGATCATCAAGAAGAATGGCTCCTATGCTGGATTCTTCTTCGTGATGGTGAAATCCAAAACGGCGGATCAATCGATCTTTGACTCGGTTGTGGCAAGCTATGCGAAACTAGAGAAGCAAGGTGAGGCGAAGAATTACCTAGCCAAGCAGAAAGCAATCCCCAATTCGAAATGGAACGAAGACACGAAAGCGTATTACGAAAGCTTCCGCAACAAGACTGTCCCTGATTTCGGCTTCTTCATCGAATCGTTCAATAACACCGAGGAGGATAGCTACCAGGACACCTTGGATTTCATCAACTCCGAACTCGATTGGATGGAATCGCCTGCTTATTTAGGGCATGACAATGAAATACTAGCCACGTACATGCATATTTGCTGGTATGACGTCGATCACCGCTTCCCACTTACCATGGCGAAAGAACTCGCTGGAGGGAATGGGGATAATGGCAAGAAGGTCATGGAATTCTCCTATCAGTACACGACAAACAACAACCTCGTGAACAAAGACCTAACAACCGGATTCCGCAGTCCTTTGGTCGATGTGCTCCGCGGCGTTTACGACGCGAAGCTCCATGAGCTCGCCAAAGACATCAAATCCTATGGCAATCCTGTATTGTTCCGCCTCAATAACGAGATGAATACCGACTGGACGAGCTATTGTGGCATCTTCAACCTTTTGGACCCAGACCTGTTCGTTGAGTCATGGAAATACCTCTACGACATCTTCGAGGAAGAAGGCGTCGACAATTGCATTTGGATTTGGAATCCCTTTGACGATTCCTATCCGACTTCCTATTGGGGCGACTTCCTTTCCTATTATCCGGGGGACGCCTACGTCCAATCGATTGGTCTCACCTCGTATGAATTCAATAATCATGCGGACGGCGAAGTCGATCAAAGACGCGGCTTCAAGGATCGCTTCCAGAATTTATATGACCTCAATTCCGAGTTCTTCTTGGATTTGCCTTGGACCGTTGGCGAATTCGCTTGCGGGGCGGGCGGAGAAACTAGTGGCGAGCTAGGTCGGAACGAAGAATTCCAAGCCGAGTTCGTGAAAGACATGTTCGAGGCGTTCGCTAGGAAGGAAGATTACGTCAAAAACATCAAGGCAATGATCTGGTTTTCGAAAAACGATACCGATGCGGAGCATTCTGTCATCAATTACCTAAAGATCGATAAGGGTCTGACTAATACCATCAAATCATTTAGGGAAGGATTCGAAAAACTATTATGAGCTTGCCATCGAAACGCATAGTCGAGGCTTTAATGAGGGAGGTTAAAGTCGATACTTCGATCATACCCGAAGCACTTTCGGTTTATGAAATGGGCGTTCCTGAAGAATTGATTTGGGGACTTGCTGGGCCTAACGCTTCTTTCTGCGCGGAAGAGCTTGGCAAAAAGCTATCCGGAAATCAGATGCTAGGAGCATATTTCATCGCGCTTCAATACACAAAGCATGCCTATGCTAGATTAGGGCTATCCCAAGACGTGTTTTACGATACGATTACTTGCTTCCCTCGCTTCATTGAAGAGACAAAAAGGCGTACAGGGGTCGCTTGCTTTGATAGGCAGTGGTGGACCTGGCGCCAATCTTCGATGCGTTTGTTCCGATTTGGGGAACTCGAATACGAATTCAATTCCCCAGAGGAAATCGCCCTTCATATCCCTAGCGGATGTGATCTCTCCAAATCGGCCATCGAAGACTCCTTGGCTAAGACAAGGTTCCATATAAGGCTCTATTTCCGCGAGTATGAAAACGCCAAAATCGTATGCACGTCCTGGCTGCTTTCGCCTGAACTCAAGAAGATGCTACCCGCCTCTTCGAACATCCTGACCTTCCAAAGCTATTTCGACATCAAACCCTGCACATCGCCTTCAAACGATATCAAAGCGTGGGTTTTCGAAGCGGATGAGGACATCCCAATAGAGAAATTAAAAGAGGAGACGACACTTCAGAGGAACCTGAAGTCCTATCTCCTCAACGGTAATGAATTCTTCGACGGATTTGGAATCCTGAAGCTTAACTATTGACCGCGCAGTCGAAGTTTCCGCCGGTCCTCACATATTCCGATTCGGATAGCGGCTCGTCTTTCACGACGCGCCGGATGGTCTCCGCCAATAGATCGGCAAGGGTTAAGACGGTGACGAACGGAAGCGCGCGGAATTTCTCCGGAAGCGGAATCGAATCGGTCACGACGACTTCGTCGAATAGCCTTTGCTGCAATAAGTCGTAGCAGGGGTCACTGAACACGGGGTGAATCGCTAGAATCGAGACGGATTTCGCGCCCGCTTCGCGCAAAGCCTTCGCGCCGATGACGGCCGACCGCCCTGTGTCAATCATGTCATCGACCATATAGCAGTGCTTGCCTTTGACGTCGCCTATGATGTTCATGCATTCGGGTTCAAGTTTGGAGTTGCGCCTCTTGTCGATGATGGCGATGGGCGCACCGAATGGCTCGGCGAGGTCTCTGGCGCGATTGACGCCGCCATGGTCTGGCGAAACGACGATGGAGTCTTTCATGCCACCGGTTTTATGGGACAGGTATTTTGCTAGAATCGGTACGGCGGTGAGGTCATCGACCAGGCAAGAGAAGAAGCCTTGTTCCTGTGCGGCGTGCAGGTTGACTGTGATGACCCTATCTACGCCGGCGACAGAGATGAGCTTGGCGACCAAAGCGCTTGTGATTGGCTGGCGGGGCTTGGCTTTTCTATCTTGCCTCGCGTAGCCGAAGTAGGGGACGACGAAGTTGATTTCCTTGGCGCTTGCCCTGCGACAAGCATCCACGAGGATCAACGCTTCCATGAGGTTGTCGTTGACCGGCGGGCAGGTGGATTGAATGATGAATATCCTTTTTCCGCGAACGGTCTCGGTTGGCTCGACGATGATTTCGCCAGAAGGGAATCTCTTCAGGGTGCGGCCACTTAGCGGTAAGCCAAGTCTATCTGCGATCTTTTTCCCGAGCTCTTCGTTGGCAGAGAGGGAGAATAATTGGACGTCTTCGTACATATTGGCAAGCCTCCAACGCGGGTATTATACCACCCCTAAGATTGAGCGCGATGCCACTAAACATTATTTTGATAATTGTTTGCATTATCTTTCTGCTTTGCAGATTTTCGGCGGCGCGACCCCTAGGGGTCGTTGTGAAGCATCCCTTCATTTCATTCAGGAATGTTTACACAATGTTTTGGATACTCCAGAAACGTACTAACAGCGCACTCGCCTGCAGGCGTATAATCAACAGGAAATCGCAAACATCCGGAGGAGGGAGAGATGGAAGCATACATCTGCTCATGCTGCGGCATGAACCTGAAGGTCGATGGTGACCTTCTTCGCTGT
>CACYCS010000057.1 GCA_902773005.1 uncultured Erysipelotrichaceae bacterium | reverse complement strand
GAAGACAAGGAGATATGGACGATTTCGTCATATTCTTTGAGGATATTGCCGAAGAATTCCTCGTATTGGAATTCGTTGACGGCGGAGGTGCGAGGAAGCTGACCGGTTTTGTCGGTGAACTCGAAGAGCTCACTGACGGGGAATTCCCCATCGAGTTTAGCCTCTTCTCCCATCACGATCGTGAAGGGGATGGTGCGGATATCGAATTCCTGCAATAACTCCTTTGGCAGGTCGATGGTGCTTTCGGCGGTGATTGCGATTCTCATGGTTATTTTCCTTTCTTCCTCGATTCGAGGAATTTCGCATAGATCCTAGGGTAGTATTCCCGCCACAATGAGGCGACGTGCTCTTTGGAGTAGAAGCTCGCGATGTGGGCGGATTTCTCTTGGTATATTTTATAGTATTCTGGGTCGCTCGCGAGCTTTTTGATTTGCTCGTCGAATCCTTTGACTTCAGTTGCCTTAGCATAATCCTCAAAGAGGATGTCCTCGTATAGCTCGAGATTCCTAAGCAAGATCGGCTTCTTGACGTTGCTTGCCTCAAGGATCGACATCGGGAATAGCTCAGCGAAGCTAGGCATGAAGAGCAAGTCGGAGCAATTGAAGACCTCATTCATCTTCTTTCTTGGAACGATGCCTAGGAATTTCACGTTCTCGGGCGGCTCATCCATGACTTTCTTTAGCTCTTCATAGCCATCGGTCATCTTGCCGAAGCTGAATCCGCCTGCCCAGACGAAGAACTTGTCGGGATTGCGCTTGGCGCATTCGACGAAGTCCAATACGCCTTTCCTGGTTTGGACCTGCCCGCATCCCATGATGACGAATTTGCCTTTGGGGATGCCATATTGGTCTTTGAGCATATCGACTTCGCCTGAATCAAGGGGGTGGAAATCCTTTGAGTCAACGAAGTTTGGGATATAGGTGATGTTCTCTTCTTTGATTCCTAGTTCCATCAAAGGCTTCTTGAAGATCGGGTTGACCACGACGATCTCTTTGGCCTTCCGATAGGTGGAGACCACGTATTTCTTGAAGATGTTGAAGGCGAACTTCGGCATCTGGATGCTGCCGTCTAGGGTAGTAGGCAAGAAATGGACGTACATGACCGAGCAATCCGATTTCTTCATCTTCCAGCGGTAATTGGGATTGACGGTGTGGACGTGGTAGATATCGGCTTTGCCCTTATCGCCTTTCTCCAAGACTTCGAAAAGGTCGCTTTGCTCCTTCACGAGGGCGACTTGCTCCATATAGGCGCTTCCGACGCCTTGCCCCTCGACGCTAGTCGCGGAGGAGAGCATTCTGATTCTTAGTTTCTTTGCCATAAGTAGCGTTTGCCTCCAATGGATTTGCTTCGGGCCTTTGCATTCGAAGCGCGTTCCATGGATTGCTTCTTCGGAAATTGTAGATTCGAAAACGCGTTTTTTCAATGGGAGCGCGCTATGCGTGCGGGGCACTTGCGCACACATAAATGAATTTGATGCATGTTTATGTACCCAAATATTGGCCCCGATATGCTAAACTAATAGAGATGGACATCATCTATTGATCTTACAAGGAGCAAACATCAATGAGCAGACTTAAAGAAAACATCTGGGCAATGATCCTATTCTGGGTCACCATCATCAGCGCCGTTTGGGCAGTCGCGAGCGCAGTCATCACCCTCGTGGGCATGAATACCGCTCTCGAAGCCGCCCGTCAGGCCGCCGTGCAGCAGGATCCTAGCCTCAATCAGGAAGGCATTGATATCGTGGTTATGGCCGCGCGTATCGGTATCATCGCAGGGATCGTCATCTCGCTTCTTATCACAGCGCTAGTTACCACCGGCGGTCTCAAGTTCTCCCTCCAGGGAAAATGGGGCACCTTCTGCATCGTCATCGGCGTACTTGACGTCATCGGCGCTGCCTTCACTCTTATCAACATGTTCCGCAACGGTTCCTTCACCGTTGCAGGCGTCGTCTCTGACGTGCTGAGCATCGTGACCGGCGTCCTCTTCTTCGTCTCGAGCATTATGCTCAGGCTCGCCGACAAGAAGAACGCTTAATTGGGGATTTGAATCGTCCATCGCAAAGCAGGCTTCGGCCTGCTTTTGTTTTGAAAAATCGATACACGTCCCCATCCGATTAAGAAAAAAATAGACCCGAGGGCCTATTTGATGTCTGGCTTGGAGGTGTCGCAATTGCCGTAGCTTACGTTGGCTTTGATGATTCTATCATCCATATGCAATTCCACAGCCGAGACGAGGTAATTCATGATTTCTAGACGATCCGCTGAATCGTCTTTCGCTCCCTCTTTCTTTTCGCGCAGCCCAAGCGAGCCATTCCCCCAACTGTAATAATGGGTCTCTAAGCCCTGAGGCTCAGGGAATCCAAACGGATCCACCAATAAGTTCTGCCACAAAAGCCCTACTTTGTTTAGATCACCGATTCGATCGAGCAAGGTCTTCATCATCTCGATCTTCGAGGCCTCTTCGATCAAGGTGTCGACGAAGGAAGGAGCAACGAGGTCTTCGGAATCGAATTGAAGCACGGTCGTGCTTACAAACTTCTCGTCGCCATCGACGTCGATTCGATGCACAATGAGGTCCGCTCCGTCTGCATAGACATATAGTTTGCGGGCGAAACCAGGCGCCGAGATGAAGAAGGTCGCAATGCTATCCACGAAGGATAGATTCAAGGCGTAATCCGTTTCATCGGCAACCGAGGAGCTCTGCAAGGGATCGCTTTCGATATTGAGGACGTATTTGGTGGGCAATTTGAATTGGTCGCTAGCGATGTATTGCTTCATCGACTCGACCTTTTGCACCGCTTCATCCTTGCTGATTTCTGGCCCGCGAGCGCAAGAAAGAAGCGACAAAGCGCATATTCCTATAGCTGCGACTCCAAAGATTTTCATCGAATGCAATCCTTCTTTCAGGTGGGTTAATTATAGGACGAGGGCGAACTTAGGCAAGTAAATGGTATTTCGCGGGCAACGTAGGTTTGGGAATTTGGTGTCAGCAATAGTCTCGATACGCCCTATAATCACAAAGGCTTGGCATCACTGCCAAGCCATGCTTTTTATGCTGGTGCCCTCACCCTTAGTCGAAAAGAGGTCTGATCCTTACCATGGATCCGTTCTACCGCTGAACTATGAGGGCAGCTGCAGATGAAGCTCGCTACAAACCTCATCAGCGAGGAAGATTATATAAGTATCTTGCCCGCGCTTCAACCCCCAACTTTC
>CACYCS010000056.1 GCA_902773005.1 uncultured Erysipelotrichaceae bacterium | reverse complement strand
TACCTTTTTCGATGCTCGATTACGCTTGGGTAGGGCGCATAGACAAGAATCGACCGACGCTACTCACCGCCCGCGGGGTATTCGAGTATTTCCATAAAGAAGAGGTGCTTGCCTTCCTGATGGAAATAAGGAAAAGGATCCCCAAAGCGGAAGTGGTGTTCGATTGCCCTTCCTCCAAAGGGGTTGCCTATGAGAATTCCTACGTCAAGAAGACCGGCAACCAAAACGCCTTGATCTATTTTTACGTAGATGACGTGGATTCCTTCGCCAAAGAAGCGCAAGCGGAGATAAGAAGCGCCGAGACCTTTTACGCGGAAACGCGCAAGGTGCTGAAGAAGGGATTGAACCTATATACCCGCATCGCGATGAAGGTGGTGGACAAAGGAGGCATGGGCAAGGTCATCCATATTGCCCTTTAGTCGAAATCGCGCTCACTTCGCCCTTTACCTTTGGTAAGGGTTGGGGTATTATTTCGTCGCGGAAATCCCGATAGCGGTTCCGTGAACACCATAATCTTTAAGAGTGGATTCCGATCCACTCTTTCTATTAGGAGGATCAATGACAGACATCGAAAACGAAATCCGTCTCCTGCTTGAAGCCCCGCTCAAGGAGCTAGGCTACGACATCTATGAGATCAGCTTCCACCAGGGCAAGCAATCGACGCTTCAAGTCGTCGTCGATCGCAGCGACCCCATCGGGCTAGACGACATCGTCAAGGTCTCGGAAGCCATCTCGCCGATCCTAGACGAGCATGACCCGATCGAAGGGGCCTATACCCTCGACGTCTCCTCTAGCGGCGCCGAGAAGCGCATCGCGCTAGAGAAATTAGGCGATTACCTCGGCAGGTACGTGAACCTCCACCTCGCCCATCCTTACAAAGGGGAGAATTACCTTGAAGGCACGTTGCTCTCCCTAAGCGAGGATACGGCGACCCTCATCATCAAGGACAAATCCCGCAAAAAGGAAATCTCCTTCCCGCGAGGCGACATCGACAAAGCCCGCCTCGCCATCGAATTCTAAGCAAGCAATTTCATAAGGAAATGAACCATGGCAAAGAAACAAGCTGAAACCATCAAATTCGTCGACGCCCTCCGCGAGGTCGCCGACACCAAAGGCCTCTCCGACGAAGCCGTCGTCGGCGCGCTCGAAGAGGCAATCATCCGCGCCTACATCAAGTATCTCGGCGGCGGAGACGACGCGGTCGTGACCTGCCACGTCGATCCCGAAACCGGCAAGATCGACCTTGCCCAGATCAAGAAGGTCGTCGAGGAGAAAGACCTCGTCGACGATTATCTCGAGATCACCCCCGAAGACGCCAAAGAGCTAGGCGGCAAGAAAGTCAAGGTCGGCGACGACTTCGCGATCCCCTGCGCCGTCGATGAGCTCTCCAAAATCACCGCCCTCGCGATCAGGACGAACTTCCGCGTGAAACTCGCCGAGGCCGAGAGGACCGCCCTCTACAAAGTCTACAAAGACCATATCGGCGAGATGATGGTCGGCACGGTCGAGAAGGCCGATGACCGCAACGTCACCATCATGATCGGCCGCACCTCGATCGAACTCACCCGCCATGAGCTGATCGGCGACGAGTATTTCCGCGTCGGCGACCAGATCAAGGTCTATATCCAAGAGGTCCGCACCGCCTCAATCGACGGCAAGGACAAAGGCCCGCAGATCCAGGCCACCCGCTCTTCCGAAGGCTTCCTGAAGAGGCTATTCGAAGAGGAAATCCACGAGATCTACGAAGGTTCCGTCGTCATCAAGGCGATCGCCAGGAAAGCCGGCGTCCGCTCGAAGGTCGCCGTCGCCTCGATGAACGAAGACATCGATGCGACCGGCGCTTGCATCGGACAAGGCGGAAGCAGGATCCAGCGCATCGTTAGCCAACTCGGAAACGGCAAGGGCAAAGAGAAGATCGACGTCGTCAATTATTCTGATAACGCTGGGCTATTCATCCTCGAGTCCGTTCGCCCCGTCCAGGCCTTGGGCGTCAAGGTGAACGAAGAGGAGAAGACCGCGGTCGTCGTCATCCGCGATGGCGATTTGCCACTAGGACTTGGCAAATCCCGCGCCAACATCGACCTCGCTGGCAAGCTGACTGGCTATAAGCTCGAGATCCTAGAAGAATCGAAAGCCAATGCGCTAGGTGTCGAATTCACTCCCGCAGCCGATATCCAGCACGCCGCGGAAGAGGAGAAGAAGCTCGCCGAAAGGGCCGCCCTCATCCGCAAGACCGAGGAAGAGGCCGCCCGCCGCGCCGAGGAAGCCGCGAAGAAGAAAGCCGCGGAAGAGGAAGCCCAGAGGCTTGCCGCCCTCGCCGCAGAAGAAGAGGCGAAGCGCCTTGCCGCAGAAGAAGCGGCGAAAGAAGAGGAGGCCGCCGCGCAGCAGCAGCCCCAGCAGCCGAAGCCCGAGAAAGTCGCTCCGAAGGCCGCCGCGCGTCCCGAGGACTTCCCGCTTGAGGCCACTAACCCCGCCGCCGCCGCTTTGCGCGCCGTCGAGCTGGCGAAACAACAAGCTGCCAAAGCCGCCGAGGAAGAAGCGGTTGCCCCCGAAGCGGAGGAGCAGCCCGTCAAGACCGACGTCAAGACCACGACCACTTTGGCCGATCTCGAAGCCGGCCTCAACGCCTCTCGCGACAAGAAGCCCGCGAGCCAATCCAAGAAGCGCCCGAGGAAGATCACCGAGGACGAGGTCAAGCATGACGTCGCCCCGACCGTCTCTAGCACCGTGAACGCCATGCCCGTCTACACCGAGGAAGAGCTCAGTGAGATCGAGGCCGAGGAGAACGCCGTCTACGATGATGTCGACGACGATGTCGATTACAGCGAATACGATCAGTATTACGACGACGACGGAAAATAATGCGCATCGAGAATCCGCGTCTAGACATAGCTAGCAGGGAGAGGATGGACAAAGCCCGCCTCTTCCGGCTCTGCGTTGACCCGCGTTCAAACAAGCTCATCCTGGACAAAGGGATGAATTTGCCTGGGCGAGGGATATACCTCGCTAGAAGCCTTGAGGCCATCGAAATGGCCATCAAGAAGCATCGTTTTGACCGCTATGGCGGGCTTAGCGATGAGCTTCTAGCGGAACTCAAGGAGGAACTAAGGCATGACTGAGAGGCAATCGCAGTTCCTTGGCATCCTCAATAGGGCCGGCAAAATCGCCTTTGGCCAAAGCGCATTCGGCAAAGGCAAGAAGATATCCCTTTTGCTTCTTTCCGAGGATGCCTCGGAACTCACGCAGAAGGAAGCGCGGTCATTCGCCGGCAAATTCGGGCTAAAAATCGAATCCGTCAAAACCAAGGCGGAGCTCGGCAAGCCCTTTGGCTATGAGGCGATCAGCCTTGTGGCCATATTGGACCGCAAAGCCGCTAAGGCGTTCCTCGAAAAAGGAGCGCAACAAGCGGGAAAGGAGCTAAGAAATGAAGAAGAATAACTACACCTCGTCCAAGAATCGGAACGGGAACCCTAACGCCAACAGGGTCTCGAACGTCTCGAGCGGGCCGATTGGCAAGAAGAAGGATTACGCCAAAGTCAATGGCGGGGTCTTCGTCTACACCAAGCCCATTTCGGTCGGGGATCTCTCCAAGGCGATCAACGTCCCGGTCTCCGAGATCATCAAATTCCTCTTCATGCAGGGGAAGGCCGTTACCATCAACCAATTGCTCGATGACGATTCCTTAGGGGAGGTTTGCTTAGAGTTCGGCTACGATTTCCGCAAGGAGAAAGTGGTCGACGCGGCCCACTTCGAGGAGATCGAGATCTTCGATGACGAGAAGGATCTGAAGCCCCGTCCGGCGGTGGTCACCATCATGGGCCACGTCGACCACGGCAAAACCACCCTCATCGACGCGATCAGGAATTCCCACATCGTCGATAGCGAGGCCGGCGGCATCTCGCAGGAGATCGGCGCCTACCAGAAGGAAGTAAACGGCAAGAAGATCACCTTCATCGACACCCCGGGGCACGCGGCCTTCACCGCGATGCGCGCCAGGGGCGCTTCGGTTACCGATATCGTCGTTCTAGTCGTCGCGGCGGACGATGGCGTCATGCCGCAGACGATCGAGGCCATCGACCATGCGAAAGCGGCAGGGGTCCCGATCATCGTCGCGATCAACAAGATGGACAAAGCGGGCGCGAATCCCCGCCGCGTCGAGGAAGAGCTCATGGCTCATGACGTCATCAGCGAAGCCTATGGCGGAGACGTCATCGTCGTCGAGATCAGCGCGAAGAAAGGCACTGGCATCGACGATTTGCTCGACATGATATTGCTCAAGGCCGAGATGCTTGAGCTCAAAGCCAATCCGAGCCGTTACGCGATCGGAACCGTCCTTGAGGCGGAACTCGATAAAGGCGTCGGCCCGAAGGCGACGCTCCTTGTCCAAAACGGCACTCTTACTAACGCTGACTTCGTCGTCGTGGGCGAGACCTATGGCAAGATCCGCAGGATGACCAATGAGCACCGCCAGGTCGTGAAATCGGCGGGCCCAGGAACCCCAGTCGCCGTCATCGGCTTATCTAGCGTCCCATCCGCTGGCGATCGCTTCATGGCGTTCCCCGACGAAAAACAAGCGAGGGCGGTAGCCGAAAAGCGCGCCCTCGAGAAGCAAGAGGCGACCCGCGCAGGGTCGGCCGCGATGTCGCTCAGCGACCTCAATAACCTCATCAACGCCGGCAAGGTCAAAGACCTGAACGTCGTCGTCAAAGCCGATAGCGACGGCACCGCCCAAGCGCTTAAGACGAACCTTGAGAAGATGTCTAACGACACGGTCAAGATCCACGTCCTCACCGCTTCCGCCGGCGCGATCAGCGATAGCGACGTCCTCTTAGCCGAGGCGAGCCACGCGATCATCTTCGGATTCAACGTCCGCCCCGATGCCCGCGTCCGCCAGATGGCGGAAGAGAAGGGAGTCGAGATCCACCTCCACAAGATCATCTACGAATTGCTCGATGAGATGGAGGCCGCCCTCAAGGGCATGGCCACCGTCGAGAAGGTCGAGAAAGTCACCGGCCAAGCCGAGATCAGGACCACCTTCAAGATCAGCAAGGTCGGAACGATCGGCGGAAGCTACGTCACTAGCGGCACCCTCCGCCATGGCGAGAAGGTTAGGCTTATCCGCAATGGTGTCGTGGTCTACGAAGGCGCGCTTGGAAGCCTTAAGAGATATAAGGATGACGTCAAGGAAGTTAAGGAAGGCTACGAATGCGGCCTTACCATCGACGGTTACAACGACCTCAAGGAAGGCGATATCGTCGAGGGCTACGAGATGGTCGCCAAGGAGGATTAATCCCACATGGCAGATCGCGCGTCACGCGTCCATAGCCTGATCGAGAAGAACATCCGCGACATCCTCCAGTTCGAAATCAAGGACAAGAGGGTCGGAATGGTCTCGGCGAACGACTTCGTATTCGCCAAAGACAATTCCGAGGTCAAGGTATACGTCTCCTTCATCGGGGTCAAATACACCCATCAGGCCTTCGCCGAGCTCAAAAAAAGCGAGGGCTTCATCCGAAGCTCTTTGGCGAAGAAGATGGACCTGTACAAAGTCCCGAAGATCGTCTTGCTCTACGACGAGTCCTTCGAGAAGGCCGAAAGCCTCGACAAGGCGCTTGCTAGAGAAGCAGAACAACTCGAATCCTTCCCAGATCAGGAAGAGGACGAATAAGCGAAAGGGCTGCCGTGATATCGCGGCAGCCTTTTCCGTTCTTCGGGGGAATACGCATGCACGTCCCCCTTCTTTTGTTTCGAATGCGGAATCAGCGGTCCAAGCGCACTCGATTTGGCGAAGTTATGCTTCGATCAACCGAAAACGCATGCACGTCCTCATTATTTTACAGCCTAATGATGTGTCCGCTAATTAGTTGAACCTTCCGAAGCGGCTTCGGATTTCTTGGGCCCAATTGAATTGGGCGTGTCTAAAGCAGGCTTGTGTGAAATGCTTTTGGTTAGCGGCAAAGCGCGAAAGCTAATAATGGAAGCGGGTTTTCGCCTAGGGTCACCCGTTTCGCTTCACAAGAAACCGCTTTTTCTCTTCTTCCGAAAGACTCGAAAATGAGCCGCGACGACGAGACCAAGGGCTTTCCAAATCTGGGAATACAAACTTATTGTAACTCTCCGATTTGATGCAAAAATCCAATATTCAACCTTCCGATTTGATGCAATTTTTGGATTATACACCTTCCGATTTGATGCAGATTTTGAGTTTTCAACCTTCCGATTTGATGCATTATCTTTTCAAAAACAACGATTTCAAGCCATCTGTCGCCTATAAATTCATCGATGGGAACGTCGGCGGGGCCGGCGTCAAACTCTCGATTCCCCATTACATGATAATGTTTTTATGAGGCGCTAGTATCATCGGCTGCATTATAAGCGGGCAAAGCAAAATTGATGCCGGAATACCCGAATTCGCATACACGTCCCCATTATTTTACAGTTAAAGCGCTTAGGCGAGTTCCTCGTCTTCCAATAGGTACCTTAAATTCCTTAACCTTTCTGAGAGCCAATCGCGGAGGTATGAGGCAGCGTCTTCCTCGGTTCGGAAGGAGGTTACCGCGTCTACCTGCGTATCGATTCGACGCCCAATGGAGTTCGGCCAGCGCGCGAAGTTCTCGGCGAAGGCGTCACGATAGGAATCCACATAGTCATCGATTAGCTTTTTCGCGCCGTCGAAGATTCCGGCATCCTCGATTTCGCGATACCGGTTCGAGGCAAGCTCATAAAACCATTTCTCGCGTCCAAAAGCGAACAGCCATTGGTTATTGGAGTCCATGGCGTAAAGGGAGTTGTTTTGGACGGAGTTCGACATATTTCCATAGGCGCTATCGAAATCCCATGGAGCGGTATAGATTAGCTTATGGGTTCCGGATTCGCTCATGTCGAGGGCGAAGTAGAACGAAGACCAGCCGATGTCCATGTCTTGGGCGATCTCGTTCAAAAGGTAAATATCGACTAAGCTATTGAGGTCGATGACCTTCTCAATCGCTTCACGGGTGCCCTCGATTGTTGGATCAGCGATGTAATCGCCATTCGCATCCATCGTGTGGTAGGGGTGGGCGGATAGGTCGGAGTGATCGACTTGGGTAGCGTCTGCGACGACATCCCAGATGCTTTGAACGCACTTCTTGACGAAGGCGTTTTGCTCAGGGGTATAGATATCGCTTTTGATGGTAAAGCCATTCGCTTGGTTGCCCCATCCCCAACCTCCTGGGCGGCCATTGGGGCGATACGTGTCGCCATTATGCTTCCGAATCTCGCTGTAATCGATTGAGAATCTTTCGAGTTCTTTCTCTTGCTCGTAATAGCCATCGTATTCGAAGAAGTAGCCGGTTTTGACGCTTGTTTCGCCGTCTTCGCTCTTCTCTGGGTCGATTGGTTCGTCGATCGATACGCGGCCTTCCCCGGTCTGCTGCTGCTCCGTGAGGAGGTATAGTCCATTATAGGAGCCGTTCAGATAGACCTTCGCGAAACGGAAATCGGCACAATATTCGCCATGTTGGCTTAGCAAAGACCCGCCGAGGTAATCGGTGAGGGCGTTGCGGAGCATCGACGGGTCTTTGTATTCGCTGAGCAATACCCAGCTTTTGAATTTCCTGCCCTCGTTCAGCCCGCACATCGCTTGCTTTTTGCTGAATTTGATGCGGATTGGCTTCTTTTCGTAGGTCGAGGTGTAATTGCCGCGCACCTTGACGCTCCCTTCGACTTCCTGAAGCTCATATCCTTCGCAATTGCTCACCGATATCTTTGCGCCAACGTAATCATAAACCGGGATTTCTCCCATTAGGCCCTTGTGCTCGTCTGGAATCACCAAAGATGGGTCATCGATTGCAAGCCCGCCTTCTGTGTCGATGCGAATCTCGGGTATCGCTTCGTCGACGAAGTAGCGGTGGGGCGAAAGTGACTCGTCGCCAGGCATCGAAGCGGGTGCGGACGAATCGTCGGCGCTTGGCTCTAAGACGGAAGATGATTGGCTGGCGGCGCAGCCTGCGAGAAGGGCGCAGGAGCAAATCGCCAAAATGGCATTCCTAGGCATAGCTAGACCTCCGTTAAGGTTGCTTATTCAAGCATAGCGAACCAAAAATCCTCCATCCGAGATTTAACGCAAACTTCACTCATTAGCACGCATAATTGCATAGAAGAAAATTTTTTTCGGCTCCCCATTTCCAATAGAAATGGCGGTTTTTGGCCAGTATTATTGACGATTCGCCACGCTTGCAAAATCGAAAATTCCGAGCCTATTCTAGAATTATTACGAGCGATTTTAAGGGAAGATGAGAAACGAATTTTCCGTGGCATTGGTCGAGGATTCCGAACGCGACGCCTCTACCTGCCGCGAGTTCTTGGAGAAATTCGCCGCCTCCCGCGGCATCGCTTTTCAAATTCTCCGCTACCGTAATGGCGAACTCTTCCTGACCGATTTCCATTCGCAGTTTGACTTCATCATCCTCGACATAGAGCTCGGCGACCGCAATGGCGTCGACGTCGCTCGGATAATCCGTCAGGCGGACCAGGTTACAGTCATCATGTTTGTGACCGAGATTGCCAAATACGCTGCACAGGGGTATGAGGTTTCGGCGATCGACTACGCGCTGAAGCCGCTTTCCTATCCTTCCTTTTCGCTCAAACTTGACCGCGTCGTCCGCGCATTGAACTCCCGAAGCGGCGAATCGATTACCGTGAAGACCTCGCAGGGGTTTGCCAAGATCTCGCTCGATGACACTTGCTACGTCGAGGTCTATGGGCATGATGTCGTGTTTCATCTTCGTGATGGCGATGTCCGGACCTATGGAACGTTAAAGCAATTCGAGAAGACTCTTTTGGAGCATCACTTCCTCCGCTGCAACGCCTGCTATCTCGTCAATTGCGACAAAATCATTGAAATTGCGCAATACGACATTACCCTATTGGGGGGCCAAACGATTAAGATGTCCCACCCTAAGCGCAAAGAATTCATGGCTGGGTTCAAGCGCTACATGCTGGAAAAAGGAAATTGATTATGGAAGTCTCATTGTATTTCTCCATGTTTTTCAGTTTCGCGACCGAGATGATCATCGCGTTCCTGATCATCGTCCCGAAGCGATTAAACTTCCGGAGCCTGCCCGCGCTTCGCATCCCATTGGCGTTACTCGCGGTGTATGGAACTAGCGTCGGATTGTTCCTTTTGACCCGCTATGTCGTGCCCTGGTCGATAGGGTGGAACATCTCGATCTATACCATCTTCGTCGCCGTCATCTATTTTGCGATCTTCGCCGTGTATTCCTTCCGCTGGAGCGAGGCGCTCTTGCTCACGATGATTGCCTACACCATCCAATCGATCCTCTACCAGCTAAACGTTGCTATCCTTGGGACCGGGCTTAGCGATTTCATCTACAGCTCTTTCGGCGAAGAAGGCAACTTCGCTGCCAAATGGGTCAACGCCATCATCCAAATCGCCCTTTATTGCACCGCGTTCGCCGTGATCTATTTCACCTTTGGCCGCTATTACGCGAAAGTCTATCAGTACACCCTCGACTCCCGCTTCATCTCCTTCATGGCGGTGGGGGTGTATCTCGTCGTCGTCGTGTCGAACGCCTTCGCGAGCAATTACGCGAGCTTCCGCTATTTCTATCCTCTTCGCGGCGCCTTGGCCGGCACTTACATCCTCGTCTGCGTCCTTTTCCAGCTCTATGTGGTCTATGGGTTCCGCGCCTCGAAGGCGGTCGAGGAGCGGAAGCTCGTCGAATCGACCCTCTCCGCCAAGCTCGACCAATACATGAAAAGCGAGCAGAACATCGCCTTCATCAACGCGAAATGCCATGACCTCCGGAAGCAGATCCGAGCGCTCAAGACGCGAAAGGAAAACCTCTCGGACCAGGATTTCGCCTTGCTTGAGGAGTCGCTCCGCTTCTATGACACCGGAATCAGGACCGGCAACCATGGCCTCGATACGCTTATCCAGGAGAAGCAGCTATATTGCAGGGCCCATAACATCGAATTCACGACCCTCCTCGATGGCAACGCCTTGCCCGAGATGGCCTTTAGCGATGTCTATTTCCTCTTCCTGAACGTTATCGACAACGCGATCGAGGCCGCGGAAATGGTTTCCGACCCCGAATACCGCACGATCTCATTGACCGCCCAGAAAGCGCGCGGCCTCGTCTATGTCGAATGCGCCAATTACTTCGAAGGCGAGCGGAAATATTCTTCCGATGGCCACCTCCTTTCTACCAAGGAATCCCCGGAAGGGCATGGATTCGGAACTCGCTCGATCGAATACATCGTCCGCAAATACAAAGGCAAGGTCACCCACGAAATCGAGGGTAATTGCTTCCGGCTGAAAATCGTCTTCTAAACCGTGTAACCGCTTTCAAGATATGTGGTGAGAATGCAAGTTTGCGTGAAATCGCGAATTTGCATTTTTCGTTCCGCTAAGGTTAAGCCAAATCAAGCCAAACCCCTTTCCGCACATGTTTTGGCCTAGACAGGCGAGGTGGGGGTGAGGCAAAAAGGAGGAACAATGAATCTTCTACCAACCCTTGCCTGGGAACCCATTCCAGGCTACCCGATCGATTCGTTCGATTGGGCCTCTGATTGGTACGTCGTTCTCATTGGCGCAGCCGTAGTGGCCGCGGTGATTGGCATCGTGGTCTTATGGCTTGGCTATGGAAGGATGTCCAAGCAGGAACGCGCCGACTACAACAACGTCAAGGCGCAAGTGAAGAAGCTGAAAGGCAAAGAGAGAAAGGAATTCGTCGCATCGCAGCCCAAAGGCACGAAGACCCTTCTCCGCTGGCGCACCGCCTCAAAGATCTTCTTCCCGATCTTCTCCGTCGTCATGGTGGTCTCTTTGGTAGCCACCCCGCTTCTTAGCGCATACGGCAAGCAGATCTGGGCAACCCTCTTCTACACCGACAAAACCGTGGACAACGAAAGTTCTCGCCTCGCCGCTGGCCAAGCGTCCGAGAACGTCGTGACCATCGAAAAGGAAGGCGTCGTCTTGATGAGAAACGACAAGAAAGTCCTTCCTCTCGACAAACAAGAAACCCCGAAGATCAACATCTTCGGCACCAACGCCTTCGGCATCTTCTATGGCAATGGCGGCTCGGGCGAATTCGCCACCAACCATGATTATGCCGGCGGACATTCCGTCCATAGCGTCAAGCTCGAAGAAGCCATCGCCGAGGCGGGATTCGAGTACAATCCCTACCTCAAGAGGCTTTGCCAGAACTACGCTTCGAGCAATAACCGCACCCTCTCCTTGGCTGAGAGCAATTACGATCTCCGCGCCTCGATCGCCACATTCGGCACCAGCGGACGCTACGAAGGCATCTCCCCGCGCTGGATCCCTTATGAGCATGAGCCTTCCGTCGATGCCTACAAGCAGGCTTATCCTGAACTCGACGGCAAGTCCCTCATCGATTACTGCAAGGACTATAGCGATACCGCCTTGTTCTGCGTCTCGCGCTATGGCACCGAGCAATATGACCTTCCCTTCACCACCAAGATGGATGACCTTAAGCTCACCAATCAGGAGTTCGATCTTCTAGAACTCTTGACCGAGAACTTCGATAAGGTCATCGTCCTCATGAACACCCCTGGCCCGATGTACATCCAAGACTTCGAGGACCTCGGCGTCGACACCTTGCTTTACGTCGGTCAGCCTGGACTAACCGGGACCCGCGGCATCGCCTCGATCCTTAGCGGCGAGACCAACCCGAGCGGACGCCTCGTCGACACCTGGGCGAAGAACCTCGCCTCCAATCCGTCCTATGAGACCTTCGGCCGCAACACCAGCCGCTTCACCGGCGGAGCGAGCTACAACTTCGCAAACTACTACGAAGGCATCTACGTCGGATACCGTTACTACACGACTCGCGCCGCGACCGATCCTGACTTCGATTACGACGATAACGTCTTCTATTCCTTCGGGCACGGCCTAAGCTACACGACTTTCGACAAATGGATCGAATCCTCGGCTTACGACAAGGAAAAACAGACGATCGACATTACCTTCCGCGTCGAGAACACCGGTGAGGTCGCTGGCAAATACGTCGCCGAATTCTATTCCAACCCCGCCTACACCGGCCGCATCGAGAAATCCGTCCGCAACCTCGTCGCCTATCAGAAGACGAATGCGATCAAGCCGGGCGAATTCGAGCAATACACCATCCACCTTTCCCTCCGCGACCTCGCGTCTTGGGATTCCACCAACCATTGCTACGTCGCCGAGAAAGGCGATTACCAGATCATCATGGGCGAAGATTGCTGGAAGGCGTCCAAAGACAAGAAGGGAAACGACAACATCTTCTCCTTCAAACTTGACGAAGACGTGTTCTTCCGCACCTCCTACCAGACTGGCAAGGAATACAGCCAGCTCTTCGCCGACGTCGAGCGCGGCGGATCCACGAACCCCGTGACCTATCTTTCCCGCTCCGACTGGGAAGGCACCTTCACTAAGCACGCCGACGTCGAGACCACCTGGGGCAACCCCGAGGTCAATAACAACAACATCCGCAACAAGGTCTATGGCGACAACGAGATCGATGAGGAAATCACAACCGGTCGCGTCCTCGACGAGCCCATCTCCATCTTCGATATGAAGAACGCCGCTTGGGACGATCCGCGTTGGGGCGACTTCCTCGATCAGCTCTCTGAGCAAGATATGAAGGACCTCGTTGGCAAAGGCGAGTTCGGCACCCCCGCGATCGCTTCGATCAAGAAGGAATTCTCGCTCGAAGGCGATGGCCCTGCCTCTTGCCTCAATTCCGGCACCGGCCATCCTTGCGGCGTCATCCTCGCTTCGACCTGGAATAACGATGCCGCCAGATTATTCGGCGAATCGACCTGCAAAGAAGGCACCGCCCGCGGCTTGACAGGCTGGTATGCCCCTGGCATGAACATCCATCGCTCCCCCTATGCCGGGCGCGCCTTCGAATACTATTCCGAAGACCCCCTAATCGCGGGCAACATGGGTGGCTATACCGCCCAGGGCGCCATGAACATGGGCGTCTACACCTTCGCGAAGCACCTTGGCCTCAATGAGCAGGAGACCAGCCGCACCGACATCAACGTGTTCTGCTCCGAGCAGGCGATCCGCGAGATCTACCTCCGCCCATTCGAGATCTATAGCGACCTCGGCGGCGTCGGCATGATGAGCGCGTTCTCCTTCATGGGCACCACCTGGAGCGGCGCAAGCGAAGCTCTCCTCACCGGGCTTCTCCGCGATGAGTGGGGATTCCATGGCTCCGTCGTCACCGACTACAACAACGCCTCCATGGTCGTCACCGCCGGCATCCGCGCCGGAAACGACGAATGGCTGATCGATGCGACCGCCATGATTCGCACCGCGTTCAACCAATCGCCCAATGACATGCGCTATTACTTCCGCCGCGCAAGCAAGAACATCCTCTACTCCCTCGTCCACTCCAACGCCGCCTGGCAAGATGCTGACTTCGAAGCCATCGGCGTCCAGAATCCTAGGAAGTAACGTTACGACCTCCCAAGGCGGGGCCACCCCGCCTTGGGACTACAAAGAAAAGGAACAAAACGATGAAAAAGAACAAAATCCTATTCATACTCGCCTCCGCCGCGCTTCTAGCTTCTTGCGGAGCCGGTGCGCAAAATAGCGCTTCAACCCCCGCTAGCCAAGGCGCTAGCGAGCCAACTTCTGCCTCAGTCGAGCTTAAGATTGAGCTGAGTATCGACAAAGCCACCATCAAGGTCGGCGAAACCGCGAAACTCACCTCCTCCGTCGAAGGCGTCACCTTCGAGGCCCGCGACGCTAGCATCGTCTCCGTCGATGCAACGGGCGTCGTCACTGGACTTAAGGCCGGCTCGACCCGCATCACCGCGAGGAAGACCGGATACAAGATCGGAAGCGTCGATATCACCGTCGAAAAGGCCGCTTCGAGAGCCGCCGACTTCTATCTCGAATTCGAAGACGCCGAGCACTATGACCCAGACGGATTCTGGGGAATGGAATTCTTTGGCCAGGTCTATGGCCCTGGCGACAGCCCGGTAGAGCAGGCCGAAGCCGCCCATGGCGGACAGTCGGTTGGCTGGTTCACGCAAGGCTGCAAGGAAACCATCTACTTCACTAGCGACAAAGCCGGCAAAGTCGAGCTCGACTTCATGATGGCCTATAACGCCGAGATGGCGCTTCAAGGCGTCATGGAGATCCGCGTCAACGGCACCCTCCTTGACCTCACCGGAAAAGTGGTGGCTGGCCCTGAGGAAGAAGGCGATTACTACGACTTCAACCCCATCAACTTCAAAGACGTCGACGTCATCGCCGGCGAAAACAAGATCGAGGTGACTGCGCTTGCGCAGGGTCCGAACCTCGACTGCGTGCAGGTCTACACCAAAGAGCTCCAGATCGTGCAGAGGAAGATCGAGCACGTGGTGAAGCAAACGATCGAAGGCACCTTCACCGCCGCGAGGGTCGAACTAGGCGGAACCTATCAAATCCCCGTCACAACCGAGGGCGTCTCCTTCGCTTCTTCTGACGCTACCATCGCCACCGTCTCCGCGACCGGATTAGTAAGCGGAGTCGCGGTTGGACAAGCGTCCATCACCATCACGAAAGATGGGTATCGCGATGTCACCGTCGCCATCACCGTCTATGAGCCGATTGTCGACGAAGACGGGGTGCAATACCTCGAATTCGAGCTCGCTGAGCACTATGCTCCCGACGGAGTATGGGGATTCCCGCAGTGGGGCATGTCTTACGATACGCCGGTCGAAAGTAGCGACACCGGACATGGCGGACAGCATGTCGGTTGGTTCGCTGCCGGATGCAAAGAGACGATCCGCTTCACTAGCGACAAAGCCGCGACCGCCGATCTTGACTTCATGTTCGCCCGCAACGCCGAGATGCCGCTAGAAGGCGTCCTCTCGATCAAGGTCAACGGCGTTGAGCTTCCGATGACCGGCAAAACCGTCCTCGGACCTAGCGATGGCGACTCCAACAATTACAACGACTTCAACCCCGTTTCCTGGACGGGCGTCGCCCTCCTCGAAGGCGAGAACGTCATCGTCGTCGAAGCCCTTGCCCAAGGCCCGAACATGGACTGCATCAAGGTCAAGAACACCGATGCCAAAATCGTCCAGGCCGGCGCTGCCGTGCTAGAGAATATCGAAGGGACGTTCGATGACGTCGCGCTTGAAGTGGGGCAGACGGAGCAGCTCTCCGTCACCACCGCGGGCGTCGCATACGCTTCTTCGAATGAAGCAGTCGCCACCGTTTCCGCGACTGGCCTTATCACCGCCATCGCCGCTGGCACAGCCGATATCACGATCTCCAAGGAAGGCTTCCGCGACGCCAAGGTGAAAGTCACCGTCACCACGCCCGTTAGCGCCGACGCCAAAACCGCTTACCTCGAATTCGAGGAAGCCGAGCACTATTCCCCGACCGGCTTATGGAACAACAAGGACAACCCGCTTGAAGCAAACGAAGGAAGCCATGGCGGATACCACATCGGCTATTTCGCCGCCGGATGCAAGGAAACGCTCCGCTTCACGGCTTCTAAGGCAGGAAAAGCAGACCTCGCCATCGTCGCCGCCAATAACACCGACATGGCCCTCGAAGGCGTCCTCTCCATCACGCTGAACGGCGCTTCCCTTGACCTATCGGGCCTTACCATCGTAGGCGGCGGACAATGGAATTACACCACATTCCGCGAACTTGAGATTTCTGACGTCGACCTCCTCGCAGGCGATAACGTCATCGTCGTCGAAGCCTTACAGCAAGGCCCGAACCTCGACTGCATCAAGGTCTCGACAGAAGGGATCGACGTCGCCCAGACCATCATGCCTTCGATCGAAGGTAGCTTCGATAATGTCTCGATGAAAGTCGGCGAAACCAAGCAGATCTCTGTCACAACCGAGGGCGTTTCATTCGAATCGAGCGCCCCGACCGTCGTTTCCGTCTCCGATAGCGGCCTACTGACCGCCCTCTCCGCTGGAAGCGCGACCATCAAGGTCACCAAAGATGGCATGAAGCCCGCTAGTTTCGCCGTCACCTGCTTCAACAAGGCGGTAGCTGCAGAAGGCGAAGCGGTCCTTGAACTAGAGGACGCCACCCATTATTCCCCAGACGGCACCTGGGGCGGTAGCTGGGCCACATTGACCACGCCAGTTGAGGAAAATGCGCTTGCCTCAGGTGGCAAGTCCGTCGGCAACTTCAAGACCGGCTGCACCGAGACCTTGACCTTCACCGCCTCTAGCGCGGGAAAAGCGAAGATCACCTTAGTTGGCGCTTCCGTCCTCGCCGCAGGGCAGTGGTGGTCGCCTTCTGGGATGTCCGCAATGACCTTATCTGACTACATGGGCATCGCCGTGAACGGAACTTCTATCGACCTCGCTGGCAAATCGCTTCCCGGTAAAGATGGCGGAGCCGCCGATTACTACAACTGGGCCGAAGTCGACCTAGGGGAAGTCGATGTGGTCGCGGGAACGAACACCATCGTCATCACAATCACCGGCTCTCAGGGCCCGAATATGGACTACGTCCGCGTCGCAGGCGTCGGCGGAGTCACCATCAGCTAATTCGTTTTTCCTCCTTTGGCCCTTCCGATTCGCTCCGGAAGGGCCAATCGAAGGATGAAAAGGAGAAAGAATCATGAAAAAGAACAAAATCCTATTCATACTCGCCTCCGCCGCGCTTCTAGCTTCTTGTGGAGGCGGCGCGCAAAATAGCGCTTCAACCCCCGCTAGCCAAGGCGGCGCTAGTGAGCCAGCTTCCGTTTCCGCTGAACTCAAAATCGAGCTGAGCATCGACAAAGCGACCATCAAAGTCGGCGAGACCGCCCAGCTTACTTCCTCAGTTGAGGGAGTGAGCTTCGAAGCGCGCGATGCTAGCATCGTCTCCATCGACGCTAGCGGCGTCGTCACCGGACTTAAGGCCGGCTCGACCCGCATCACCGCGAGGAAGACCGGATACAAGGTCGGAAGCGTCGACATCACCGTTGAGAAAGCAACTGCCAAAGCGGCGGATTTCTATCTCGAGTTCGAGGATGCCGAACACTATGACCCAGACGGATTCTGGGGAATGGAATTCTGGGGCCAGGTCTATGGCCCTGGCGACAGCCCGATCGAAGAGACCGAGGCCGCGCACGGAGGAAAATCCGTCGGCTGGTTCACGCAAGGCTGCAAGGAAACCATCTACTTCACTAGCGACAAAGCCGGCAAAGTCGACCTCGACTTCATGATGGCCTATAACGCAGAGATGGCGCTTCAAGGCGTGGTGGAAATCAAGGTCAACGGAACTGCTTTGGACCTTACGGGAAAAGTGGTGGCTGGCCCTGAGGAAGAAGGCGATTACTATGACTTCAACCCCATCGGCTTCACTGGAATCGATGTCGTGGCCGGCGAAAACAAAATCGAGGTGACCGCGTTAGCGCAGGGCCCGAATATGGACTGCGTGCAGGTCTACACCAAAGAGCTTCAGATCGCTCAGGTCATCAAGCAAGCGGCAAAGCCCGTAAGCTTAGGAACCGTCGACTATTACGTCGAGGGCTTCGAATTCGGCCCCGCGATCACCGGCGTTTTGGCCCACTTCAAAGGCGCGGTCGCCAAAGGCGATTTGAGCCACTTGACCGTGAAGACCAACGGGCGTGACCGCATCATCGAAAATGTTTATCTAGCCGATGAAAGCGGCAATCCGTCCGACGCCAATCAAGGCAATATCGTCCGCTTCGACCTCACCGTTCAATACACCTCGACGATGATGACTTGGGGCGACTACAGCTTCCCGTCCTCCAATGACTTTGGCTGCTCGCCATTTGTCTATGCAAACAACGTCAACAACTGGAATCCGAATCTCTCGATCGCCGTCGAAATCGCTTCTGGCTCTACAATCGAAGTCGGCGGGGAAACCTATGGCGATGAGGTGAGAGGCAGGATCGACGAAATTGGCGAGCGCATCATCCTGTCCACCAAGGATTGGACCGAGGCCAGGACCCATACCGCTAACGGCAAGACGCTCTCATATAAAGCGTATGAGACCGATGCGCTTAAGAACGATGGCGTCAAAGACCCGCTCATCATCTGGCTCCATGGCGCGGGCGAAGGCGGAACCGATCCTGACATCGCGCTTCTAGGCAATGACGTCACCAATCTAGGCGAAGAGAAGATCCAAAGCCATTTCGAGATCGGGCAGCAGAAGGGCGCTTATGTCCTAGCTGTTCAGACGCCCACGATGTGGATGGATACCGGAAACGGGCAAAACCATAGCGGCAACGCCCATTCCGTCTACACCGAGACGTTGAAATCCACGATCGACAAATACCTCGAGGAGAACCCTGACGCCGACGAATCCCGCATCTTCCTCGGCGGATGCTCCAACGGTGGCTACATGACCATGGAGATGGCGATCAATTATCCATCCTTCTTCAAGGCCTATTATCCGACCTGCGAAGCCTACCAGAACGCATTCCTTACCGATCAGGATGTTGCGAAGCTCAAAGATCTCTCGATGTGGTTCACCCACGCGGCAAACGACACGACCGTCGACCCGAATAACTTCACCGTCCCGACCTACAAGCGTCTTATTGATGCTGGCGCAAGCGATGTCCATTTCTCCTATTTCGTGGATGTCAAGGGCAATGAATGCAACCCCGATGGCGAGATGAATGACCACATGGGCCATTACTCCTGGATCTACGTCCTCAAGGACGAGTGCGCGAAGGATCAAGCCGATCCGAATAACATCGCGGCTCCTTCGACCAAGGATGTTATGGTCAATGGCCAAGCCGTGACCATGTGGGGATGGATGGCCTCCAAATAACTAGCGCTTCATAAAGCTCCTTTCTTAGGGCGCCTTGGTTTAAAAGCCTCGGCGCCTCTTTCTTTTGAAATTACGTTGCCCTATGCAACAAAATCGAATGCACGCCCTCAACGTATTTGAGTTTTTCGATCTGATTATCGATGGGAAATTCGCTCTGAAATAAGAGGTAAAAAGTAGTCTGGTTTGAATGCTTTGTGAATGTCAAAACGTCTTGATTCAATGCTGATTTATCACATACGCGCGTGTTAAAAACGCGCTTGCGCTTGGACAAAGTTTCGGGTAGGCTCTTGAGCCAAATTGGATGAAAATCTACGCTTCTTGCTGCAACTTACCGGCCAATGTACCTATACCCCTTTCGCTCTTCCGAAATGTGATGTGAATGCTTTCCTTGCCTGGTTCAATTAGGATAATTTCATCCTTATAGATTTCATAGAAATGGAAGGATGAGGCTATTTGCTTAGACGATATGACGATTGGACGGAACGCGAATAGAAAAAGCTCATTGCTCATCCAATAGCGCGCTCTGAAATAATCGTCCAACAAAACTTTCTTCGGATCTTTGGTGAAAATGGCCACCCCGTTTGTGTTAAATCGATACACGGCCTGCCCCAATCGATCGTCGAAGGAAGGGGAAAAGGAAGAGAAACGCTTCAAAGGATATAGGGCTTGCAGCTTGACCATTGGGGAAATATTCTGGTCTAAGAGAGAATTCACCTTGCCGACTGGGTGAGTAGCCAAGTAGTCATTGCAAAGCTCGAATATGGCATCTTCGATGTCTTGAGAATGAAAACGATCAAACTCCAATAGGACCTTTTCGATATTGATATAGCGAAACAAGGAACTTGCAGGGATATCCGATTGCTCAAAGAAACTAGAGACGAGATAAGCGAGGTAGCGTATTTCGTTTTCACTGGGACGAGATTTCAACCGCTTGCCTTTCTTTTTGATGATCCCCTTTAGGATGTCGTCATCATATGGCCTGTTCGCCATCAAATAGGCGAATTCTTCGTTTTTTGAAATCGCGGAAAAAGAGGAGGAGAGTTCCTTGCCATGGTCGACGGCCCACGAAAAGAGGTCCCTTAGTGCTTCTTCAAGCAGAATCCTATTCATCTTCGCACCTCTTCAGGAACTCGCTGAAGAGTCTTTCCCTTTTGGGCGGCTTCCTTAGAATGACTTCTACATTTTGGTTTTGTCTTTGCTGCGTCTTCTCTGCAAAGCGAAGGAAGCATTCGCTCAATGCTTCATCAAATCGGATGAGCTCATTCGGAACAAGATGTGACGCGAATTCCTGGTCCTTAAGGCAATATTGGTTTCCTAGCGCCATAATCTGAGTTGCATATTCGGCTTGATCGCGATCCAACTTATCGCGATAGAAAAGTTCCAATACCTCATAAGAGAAGGAGTCGGCGATCTTCCCTTTGATGAGCCCTTTGCCCTTTTCGAGCTTCTTATATTTTGTGATGAGGGACGGATATCGGTTAAAGTCAATTTTTCCTCTGTTCATCGCGATGTAGTTCAACCAATCAACTGGCTTAAGCGAGGTGAAGTCCAATACCGGAAGAGTTTCGAATTGCTTTCTTGTAAACCGATAAATAAGGGTTTTGCTGTTTGCCTTTCCCCATGTGGAGGACTGTCTTAGGTTTTCACCAAGATAGAAGCCGTTGCCAAAGTCGTTTTTCCTGCCGTCATTAAAGTGGACGTTGATGGGAAAAACGATCTCTTTGGATGTTACATGGTAGTAATAGTCATTCTCGTTCTCAATCCCTAATACTTCGACAAGGCCAACCCCATGCTCGAAAAGCAAATCAATGAGGCTTTGCAAAGTAGTGGAAGGAATGGGCGATTCTCCATTTCGATAACGATAGACAGTTGATCTATCGTTTCCAACCGACATGGCGAAAGCTTCCGGGGATATCCCTAGAATGGATAGGCTTTTTGCAAACACCTCGTGCGATTTGACAAAGATTTCTTTCATGCATCTATTCTGGATTATTTGAATTTATGCGACAAGGTTTTAAAGACTGTATCAAAGAAAAACGGCATTTCTTTGCAAAAAATTAAAAATTTTGCGAAAAAAAATAATGCAAATTCTCGTCACGAAAACAAAACGACAAAATGTGTTCTTAAGGTCGTTTTGCCCTTTTGATGTTAGAAGCCATCATTCGTTTCCAAGATGATTTGGAGTTTTGATCAAGCGGGGAGTCGTCTATGATTTGGCACATCGCATCATATTTGGCGTCGATTTGCCCTATGATTTTTTCTTTTGCCGCCGAGCTTATGCCAATTGTTTCTGCGAACGCGTCGAAATCGTGCTTTCTGAGGTTCGTTTTCTTGCCATTGAATAGCATGCCTAAATCGTCGTGGTCTGAAGGAAGAATCACCTTGGTGGGCAGGATATCGTAGAAAGGCGAAAGCGATAACGCCCCGCGCTCATCCATGATGAAGGAGAGATTTTTGAGATGGATGTCGCTATTGCCGATGACGAAGCAAAAATAGAGGAAAGCGAATAATTTTGTAACGTCGAAGAATGGCTTATCGCTGTACCTGGCTATCAGCTTGGCGCATTCTTCGTAGCTTGAGCGATATTTGTCCACAGTCAGCGTCCCTGTCGCTTGGCAGAAGTCCTCCATATGGATTTTTCCATTTTTCGTTCTGTCGATGCGCTTCGTGATGTAGGCAAGCTCTCCTCCTTGGATTGGCAAAAGGCCATGCTCGACCACTGAAAGCGAGCATTCCGAAGCCAAAAGCATCGCGGTATGTTCGAATTCAGGCAAGCACTTATATGTCGATGACTGTGGTTTAAGGATGTATCCCGATGGGAGCCCGAAAATAGTTAGCCTCGGCCTTTTGCCTTTTTCATGATCGAGGTGAAGGGAGAGCTTTTCTTGAACGCCCGCGACGCCTCTACGGTCATTGATTTGACTGATGGCGACCTTTTCAAGCTGGTCGAGGTTCAAATCGATTTCGGGAAGGGTGGTTCCACCGAAAAACCGTTTGATGCATTTGACGTGCCAAGCGCCTTCTTCAATTTCCTTGCCGCAGCAGAGACACACCTTCCTATTCATTGTCTTCTCCCACGACCGATACCGCCCCAACCGTGTCTTTTCCGGTCAAAAGAAGCAAGGACATGCGATTGTTTGGGTCGATTTTCCAATTGCGTTCCACAGTATTCAAAAGCCACCCTTCGACGATGAGCCCATCGAAGAAAGGGTGCAAAGATTTAGAGATGTAGGACTCTTTCCTAAGCGGAAGGGTGACCGAGAGGGCGAATCCGTCTTCAAGGTAGCTTTCGTCATAAACGAATTCAAAACGATCGTCGTAGTCCGTCAAGTACCCTGCGAAACGATCTTGAAAATAAACCCTTGCCCGCCTCATCTATCTTGCACCTTCACTGGACCTAATTCGGCGCCAAAAAGGCGCAGCACCTTGTTGACGTTATCCATCTTCAAAGAAGTCTTTCCTTGCTCTAATGACCTAAGGAAAGCCAGACCGACGCCTGCATAGATCGCGCATTGGACTTGACTAAGCCCAAGCTTCTTTCTTTCTTGCTTTACGAATAGAGACAGTTTGTTTTGAGTCATATCTATATTCTAGACAATATAAAAATATTTACAAACATAAATATTGCATCGTTCACGATATAAAATTACTAAACATTATATGAATTATATCCTGAACAATATAATTCTGAATGCCTCTTTGTTAAACAAGCATGATCGTCTTAACTGCTTCGAGGGTCGATTCGTTAATACCACATGACAAAAGACAGTTCTTTGCTTTTTCTGATAGCGTCTTGCCATTAAATGATGACACAACACCGGCGGCACCTGTTACCTTAGTGAGGTCGGTGAGCTCTTTGTAGGTCGGGTCGCTATCATAGGCGTTAGGGACTGCGATCAATCCAAAATTGGAGAACATATAGTCGAAATACAAGTCGATTTCATTTACGCCGAGGTACGCGTTCAAAAGATATGCGATCATTCCTGTTCTGTCGGTTCCGATGTTGCAGTGGAAGTAGATAGGATAGTTTTTCTTATCTGCGAAAAGCTCGAACACGGATTTGATTTCTTCTTTGCACTGATTGATATTCGCGCTGCCTCCGGTTGGGATGGCGATGTAATTCACCCCTTCCACCGCGGAATAGGTCTGCTCTTCTGGCGGTAGCCCAGGATAGCCGTTTCTAGCGGATAGCCTAAGATCGATTTCAGTCGCGATTCCTAGCTCATCCGTGAAGGACGTGCATCCTTTTTCGGTGATTTCGGGAGTGAAGACATAGCCAGTATCATCTCCTCCTTTGACCCAGCCTTCGGGATAGGAATCGTTGAGCCTAGCGCCGCGGAAAAGAAGACCTTGCTTGATGCGCTTGCCGTTCCCGATCTCCCATCCGCCTAAATCGCGAACGTTGGTCACCCCATCGATATCGAGGTTTCTAGGCCCGTCTCCAATCGTTTGGAACGAAGAGACTTCGCTTACGGAATCGCCTTGCTTGACCCTCCAGTAATAAGTGGTGGCCAATTTGAGGTTATTGATCTCGTAGGATTCCTTCTCGGCGGTATACTTCTTTGAAGCCTTGAAATCCTTTTCCTCGCTTATCTCGATTTCATAGGCCCCTTTGCTCTTTGATTCCCATGTCAAAGTGAGAGGTATGGGCTTTGAATTCTCGTGCTTGCCATCCGCGACGTCTCGATTCATTTCTTCAGGGATTCCCGCATCGAGGTATTCGCGCTGAACTCTGGAATGGAAATCATAGGCGCCCTGAACTTGATGCAAAGTGATCGGACTAAGCTCCGATAATGAACTTATATTGCTTCCTTCTGACGTTCTCGCGCCGCCACAAGCGGCTAAGATGCCGATGATCGGCAATAGATACATTGCTTTCGTTTTCATGTCAAAAGCCCCTTTCTTTGAGGAATGCAGTCGATTCATCCATCCATTTCGATGCATCCGCTAGATTCTGATTCACCCCAAATCCATGAAGAGGTGTTTCTTCGCTTGCGTCATCTTCAAACGCTGAGAAGCGGTGGTCGACGTCAAAGAACGTCAAAGCCTCGTCTAATGCCCGACTCGCCGCAAAGGGAACCGTCGGGTCTTTCTTCTCATGAAATAAGTATGTGGACGGAAAATCCTCGCCTATGTGCAATTCGGGGGAGAAATCGTCATATAGCTCAGGGTTATTCCCGGTGAATATTCTGCGGGTCGAAGTGTGGGTGAGCCTATCCAAAAACGATGCCACGGGGTAGCCAAGTACCAAGGAATCGATGGAATAGCTTAGCCCGTCGATCTCGTCTTTTGAGTACTCTGGGTCATCGATTTCGAACTCGCTTTGTTCCGCGGCCATCAAAGCCAAATGCCCGCCAGCGGAGAAACCCATGCTGCAGATATGGTCGATATGGTATTCGCTTTTCTTGCTTTCGAGGACTTTGAACGCGCGCGTTGCATCGGAAAGAAGCCCATGGTAATCGAGCTTAGAATCCACTAGGGTCGTTCTGTAATTCAATACGAATACCGAGATTCCCATCGCGTTGTACCAAGGGGCAATCGCGCTTGCTTCTTTTTGGTTCCCGTCATTATTGGTTCCGCCTTGCTTTTGCCCTTCTATCGCGGTGGAATTCGATAGATGGGTATACCCGCCTCCTGGAAACACGATGACCGCTCCTCCGGTAGGATGCTCTGCTAGATATGGCGTCAAGAAGGCATATTTCTCGCCGCCAGAGCCACCATAAGGAACATTCCCTGATTCATATAAATAGATTCGCTCATGGTCATCCGCGGGGAGCGTGTATTCGATTTCGCTTGATTTCGAAGCGATGGATTCCTTTTCGGGCTCGCTTGAAATCGGGGATGAAGAAGTGATTGGGGCTGCGCACCCAACAAGGGCTAGGCCCGATAAAAGCATCCACTTACGCATAAGGGGCTTCCTCCATGGAAATGTCAGCGATGACAGGGCAATGGTCGCTTGCCTTTAATGCTTTAGCGCCCCGCTCGATCGCGTGGGTTTGGATTGCGAGGTTCGAATCCGCGAATATGTGGTCGATGGTTTTTCCTTCGCTTGGCGCTTGGCTTAAGGTATGGCTGCTTTTTAGCCCATCCTGGCATCGGTATTGGATCGCGGAAACCTCTGCATCGAAATAGCCGGCCTCCACCACATCCGCATAGGCTAAAGAAGACGAATCGAAATTGCAGTCTCCGGAAAAGCAGATCCCGCATGGGCCATATTCGAGATGCAATTCGCTTGCTTTCGCTAGAAGCTGGGCGATGTTCCCTCTTCTCCAATTGGCGGCGATCTGTTGCCTTTCCTCATCGGTATAGGAGTCGTAACCATCGTAATTGGCGGTGCATACGGCCCCATGGAAATTGAGGTCGATCAATAGCTCTTCGCTTTCTTTTTCCTCGAATACCGCCCAGGCGAGCGATTTCGTCGTGACGCCAGGGTAAGCGTCATTGAGCATCTCAGTGCCGCTATCGATCAAGTTGAACTTCGATGAATCGAAGATGATCGGGGTTGCGCAAAGCATCCCGCCACTAACGGTATCATCGACCAAGACGTAATCAGGATGGCTCTCTAGTATCCCTTTCTTCATGGCGGCGCAGGGGACGGTGCATTCTTGGAAATGCAGAATATCCGGGCAATAGTCCGACACGACTTCCTGCAGATACTCCATGTTCCCGCGCCCAAGAAAGACGTTCCAGCTCATCAAACGAAACGAAGGCACGCTTCCTTCGCTAGTCGAAGAAGCCTCTTCGACGGATGGGCTAGATAGAGGCGAGGGGTCGCTAGTCGCCCCTGCGCAAGAAGAAAGAAGCAACGCGCAGAAAGCGCCTATGCCATACCTCATACCTTCTCTTCCTCCAATAAGGGGATGAGCTCAGGCATTTCGCCTTCCTCAAGATAGGTCGCGACGTTATGCCCTGCGTCATTGCCCACGATGTTATAGGCCTCTTGATAGAAGTGGTTCTTGTCGTACATCATCGATTCGGGCATGCCGGAGAGCTTGATGGAACATAGATCCACGTCGTCCATCTCCTTAGCCATCTTGACCTGGTTCGCGTGGAAAATCTCGTATAGGTCATGTTTCTCTTGCGATTCCGACGCCATGTAGGGGCCGATTTGAATCGTGAAGCAATGCTCCACGCCTGCGTCCTTCATGACATCCACGATGTTTTGCAAATTGGACTTATAAGTCTCATACGGCACAGCGTTCCCAGCGTCATTTTCGCCTTGAAGCCAGACCATCTCAATGTGAGCGATGGAGATATCGTCAAGGGAATAGAGATAATTGAGGCAATCGCTTAGCCTAGAAGCTGCCTCGTCTACTTTCCCTTTGCCAGGCTGCCATTGGTCGGAACTCGTCCCGCCTTGGGATGCGCTGATTCCGATAATCGGCACCCCGCGCACCGCGTAATAAGCTTCGCAGAACGCGGAGACGAGCGATCCGCTCTTCTTGGTGCCGTCATTGATGTGGTCGTTGTTCTCGTTCACCCCGAAAGGCTCTTCGATGTCATAGAGCCTCGTGGGGTCGGTCACCGCCCTGAATTCATAGCCATGCCCTTTCTGGCAGACCGTCGCCTTCTCCTTGTCCCCTCGACCAGCCATGTTCGACTGGCCCATGAAGACGAAAACGTCAACCTCGTTGCCTGTGTTTTCATTGACGCTAGAAATAGGAGGCGTAGAGGAAGAAGGCGAAGAGAGGACGGAACTATGCGTTTCGGACTGCGCGTTCGAAGCGCAGGAAGCAAGCATAAGCGCGAGCAGGGGCAAGATTCTATTTTTCATAACGGATTCCTTTCCATGGCCCCCGAGGCGAACCTCGGGGGCCAGTTAGAGCTACTTCCGATTAAAGGACGGAAGCGTAGTAGATGTTGGCTTTCAAGGTGTCGTTATCGAGATCGAGCACGCTTGAAGTTGCGGCATATCCGAGGGAGACCGCGTTATCGCTTTCGTCGAAGAGCTGAGCAATAGAGGCGGTGAAGTCCTTGGTGGCGGTATAGCCGAAGAAGCCGGTGGCGTTCGAATCGATCTTGGTGTTCATCTGGCCGAAGTTCAGTCCAACGAGGGCGTCTCCTTGCTTTACGAGGGCGGCGCTCGTATTGCCGCTTCCGATCGCGCCAGCGGAGGCGAGTCCGCCAAAGGCGCTAAGCTCGCCGGTGAAAGTCATGATGCCGTCGGCGACCGCATAGGTGCCGGTTGCGATCTTGCCTTTGCTAGAGGTCGCAAGGGCATAGTAGGAGTAGGTGCCTTCCTCTAGGCTGCCATCGAGCTCTAACGCGCCATTGATCTTGTTGCTTCCCTTGACCCAATAGGTGAAGAAGGCATAATCGGCCGTCGAGGTGTTGAAGACGTCAATCGGGGCGTAGTAGGAGATCTTGACGTCACTAACGGCATACGTGAACTCGTTTTCGCCCTCGACGTATTTGATCGTGTAGGACTTGCCGGATTCGCTGTAATTGGTCAAAGTAATCGGCTGGGCCTCTTCGTCGACCACGGTAGCGCCGCTAAGAGCTTTCTCGCTGTTATCGCTATAGACGCCGACGACGTTAAGATCGTCTACGTTTACTAGATCCGAAAGCGTCTTGCTCTCATCTGCGCGGAAGGCGAGGCTTTTTGGCGCATTGTCAACCCTGATGGAGACAAGGGTCGCAACAACGGGCGCAGCTTCGACTTCGATCGCGATGTCGACGGTTTTGCCGCCATAGGAGACAGTGACTTTGTTGTCGGTTAGGGCCAACGGACCATCATCTTCGATCGTCCATCCTTCGAGGATTGTCGTAGAGGTGGTGTCCTCATAATGGACGAGCAAGGACAAGCCATCCGCAGAGAAGGTATCGCCTTCGTAGTATTTGACGCGGCTAGGAGGCGTCGCGACTTCGATCGAGGAAACGACTTTGACAGAAGACCCGTAATAGGTCTTGAGGTTATCGGCGAAGACGTTGTTATTAATCCGCTGCATGTAGACGGTTGAGGGGAGATAGTCGTATTGGGTGGCGAGGGATTCGACGAAGGCGCTTTCCTTGGTCTTCCCCCAGCCGAAGAAAGTATCGACCGAATTTAGCATCGAGCCGAAGTAGAGGCCTTTGATCGCTTCGCCCTCTTTGATCACGGTGGCGGTCTCTTTGCCGGCGGAGCTAAGCTTTGCGGTGCTATCCATGTGCTCGATGAGGGTGGTGTATAGCGTCATGGTGTCGCCTTTGATCGACCAATTGCCGCTAACGGCGGCGATCTTCACCCCGAGCGCGATGTCGATCGCGTTGAACTCGGTGTACTTGAAGGTTCCTTCGTCTTGCTTGCCGCTAGCGTAATTAAGCTCCATCGCCCCATCCATCTGCATCGTGGTGGAATCATAATAGGTGTAGAAGAGAAGATCGGCGTTGCTATTCTTCACGATGTCATAAGGATAGGAGAAGTGTTCCCAGGGACTGACCGTCTCGTGATCATAGGAGACCTCTTCGGGCGTTGGGATCTCCTCAGCTTTCACGGTGATCGTGACGGCGACGGTCTTCGTCTTGCCGCCATAGACGTATTTGACGTAGAAATTCTTGTCGTTGGCGGTCAAGGCGACCCCGTCTTTGTTGGTGGTGCATTCGCTAGTGACGATCTTGGTGGAGCCATCGGAGAAAGTCGCGGTGACTTCCATTCCGGCGAGGTCAAGGAATTCGCCCTCTTCGTATTCGACTTTGGTCGGCTGCTTGGTGACTTCGATCTTCGAAAGGGTCACCTCGGCTGCAGGAGTGGACGATCCGGCCGCGGGAACGCTAGACGGAACGCTTTGCCCCGCCGGGGCGCTATTGGAGGAAGCGGGGCTATTCCCGCAGCCGCTTAGGAGCAGTGCCGCGGGAAGGATGGAGAGATTCAGAACTTTCAGCCATGTCTTTTTCATTGGTTACCTCCTTGCATGAATGGTTCTTTATCCTTCTTT
>CACYCS010000055.1 GCA_902773005.1 uncultured Erysipelotrichaceae bacterium | reverse complement strand
AGAGGTCAGAGACTGGGTTTGAACTAGGTCAAAGCAACGTAGAGTGAAACCGTCGAGCTTGTGGTCGACGATGATCTTCTTCAGCGCGTGATAAAGCTTATAGTTCCTAACGAGTTGGTTTTGATTCTCGGTAAGCTTTTCAAGTTCATAGCCTTCTAAGGGTTCGTCAGACGCATTTTCAAAGGCTTCATACAATTCGCTGAGAGGAATTCTCTCAAGACGAACATTCAAACGCCTGAGGCACTCTTCCTCATCAACTTTTGAGGAGATGAGCCATGGAGACGGCTCACCAATAATGCCGTACACGGCCGCGGGCTCGATGTGTGAACTCACTTGGCTATCGATAAGCCGTTGGGCAACATTATCCAGTATAAGTTCACCGGGAATCCCGTTCCTATTTAGATAAGACATGATTTCCAAGGAAGCGGCAATGGAATTCCTTTTGCCTTGCGGAACGATGAAGTATGGCGGCTTATATTGGTCTTTAACTGCGACGAAGAATTCCTCGGATCCACCCGTTTGAATCAAAAAGAAATTGGGGCCATCGGGAAGCGGATCTACAAACTCGATATCCTCTTCTCCCTTGGCGTTTGCCAAAAATTCTTGAGCTTCCTGTTCGACGATTTCGTCATCACCAGACAGCACGGAATGGAGTTTTATCACACCAAACTTCATATTCGAACGCTCCTTATTTACCTATTTTTCTATAGTGATTATAGATGATTTTAGCAATATATTGACAAATTATTATATTCAAATTTAAACGATATTATCAATCATAGCCACGCAAAGCAACAGACACTAGATTAGGCTTGATTTTCTCTATGATTTTGACGGCATTCACTTTGGAAACTGGATGCAGTCCATGCGATATGCAATTCTCACTGTCGATGTATCTTTGAATGTAATACCTCTCAGCGCCTTTTATCCATTCCGATATGGCGATGAAGTCTTCTTCTTTATGGAATTCATCAATCGCAGTAGTCCTGAACTCATACCTGCAGCCACTATGAATAAGGAAATCCACGCTTTCCTCATATGGGCGTAAGTCGATATTAGATATTCCGCACGTCAGCCCATACTTTTCTTTTCTGTTCTTGATGTCCATCGCGAAATAATCAACTAGCCCTTCGTTGTAGAGGGTCTCTAGAGTTTTTGGATGGGAACCATTCGAATCCAGCTTAATAAGATACCCTAAATCCTTAATCTGACGAATTTTATCGACTAGATCGGGCATTAACGTCGGTTCGCCTCCAGAAATGCAAACAGCGTCAAGCACCCCTTGCCTCTTAACTAGATATGCGTAGATCTCTTCCCAGGGTATCGTTGGCGCGTCACCCGGATGGAGGACCAGTCCAGAATTATGGCAAAACGGGCAGCGCATGTTGCATCCTGCCATAAATAGAGTCGTAGTGACGTTGTCGTCGAAGTCTACCAGAGACAGTTTTTCCCAGCCGGAGAAATCCATAGATAACTTATTTTAGTTCCTAAAGGAACAAGTGCCAAAATCAAAATAGTTGACGCCTTAATTTAGGTTGTATACAATTAAATTGTTTAAAAGGAGAATTTGATATGGAATTCTACGATATCACTGTTCAAGATCGCCTCGGAAATGAGGTGAAAATGTCCGACTACAAGGGGAAAGTTCTTCTCATCGTCAATACCGCGACCGGTTGCGGATTCACTCCCCAATACGAAGGTTTAGAAGCTCTATATGAGAAATTCAAAGACAAAGGATTGGAGATTCTCGATTTCCCCTGCAACCAGTTTGCGAACCAAGCCCCTGGTAACGACGAGGAGATTCATCAGTTCTGCACACTCAAGTACAACACAACCTTCCCGCGCTTCAAGAAGATCGAAGTTAACGGCGAGAACGAATCCCCACTTTATACCTATCTGAAGTCGCAGCAGAAGGGAAAGTTCGGATCCAAGATCAAATGGAACTTCACCAAATTCCTCGTTGACAGGGAAGGCAAAGTAATCGATCGCTTCGGGCCTGCCACAACCCCTGCTTCCATCGAGAAAAAGATAGCTAATTTGTTTGCCTAATCATGGTACAGAATAAAGATCCATTGTTGCTTGAGAATCAGATTTGTTTCCCCTTCTATGTGATATCCAAAGAAATCATTAGAAGATACACTCCGCTTCTTGAGCCCCTGGGTTTAACTTACACCCAGTACATCGCCATGATGATCCTTTGGGAATATGGGTCCATGACAGTAAAGCAGCTTGGCGAAAAAATGTTCCTGGATTCGGGAACGCTATCACCTCTAGTTAGGAAACTTGAATCGAAAGGACTCCTAAATAAAAAGGTCGATTTCGACGATGAGCGTTCCAAGGTGATTACCCTCACGAAAAGAGGGAAGGACTTAAAGGAAAAGTGTGCCCATATCCCCGAGTCACTTGCCAAGTCTGTTGACGTTTCTCAAAAAGAATTTATTACTCTTCAAAAGACCTTATTTTCTATCATGGAAAATTGGCGAAAAAATCAAAATAGTCTCGACTAAAGCAAGAAAAAACCACGTTTTATGCAACACGAATTACATAATTACGTGGTTTTTTCTTACTTGCAGAACACCATGTGATTGAAGAGCAGAACCCAGATCAGGTCAAGCCAGCCGAACGGTAAGCCCAAGAAGATCACGACGATAGCCATAATGACGTTCGAGAGAATGGGGTGCTCAAACGCAGCGGAGATCCTGACGACAACTTCCACAACCCAGTTGACGACCGGGATGATAAGAAGAAGCAATTGGATCAAACGAGGCTGCGAGTTAAACCACTTCATCATATTCGTTAATCCTTCCTTCTGTTTTATTGTAAACCCTTTTACATCAGCTTTGTGGTGAAATCGATTACAAAATTGTCTCCCTCTACGATCTTGATATAAAATACATACGTCTTTGGAGGACATATCAATGGACAAACAACTGCTTGGCCTAATCGAAGATCAGATCAACAAGGAGCTTTGGAGCGCCTATATCTACTTCGACATGGCTGAATTCTACGAAAGCCGTGGATTGCACGGCCTTCACGCTTGGTTCGAAAAGCAAGCGAAAGAGGAGGTCGAACACGCTGAAAAATTCTGTGACTATCTTCACAGCGTCGGCGCATCCTTCTCTCTTAAGGCAATTCCCGCGCCTGGAAAGGTCTACGCTGACCTTCGTGAGCCTCTCGCCTATCAAGTCGAGCACGAGGCCCTCGTCACTTCTTTGATCCTTGCCATCTACCGCAAATCAAAGGAAGTCGACGACATCACCACCGAGCACTTCATGAGCTGGTACGTCAACGAGCAGCTCGAAGAAGAAAGCCATGCAAAAGGCATGCTCGAGCAATATGACCTCTATGCCGCTCAAGGCGGCCTAGGGCTTCATCTCTTCGACAAAGAGATTGCGAAAAGCAGAGACTAATCCCTAAAGAGAAAACCGCAGCAGGAGTTCCATCACGAGAGTTTGAAACCTTGCTGCGGTTTTAATATTCGAATCAAAGAGGAAGGTCTTTCTTCAGGAAACGAATGCTTCCAATCAACGCGGTGACGACGCCGATCGCAAACATAACGCCGATCTCCCAAATCCAATTGAACGACGCTACAGCGTCTGGCGTTCCCGCCATCGCTTTGGCGAAGGCCCCAATGCTATCGGTATCGATCAGGGTAAAGATCGTCGCATAGTTGAATATGCTCATCGCCTGTACGCCAACCCCAACAGAGACGAACACCGTGTTGCCAAATAGGCCTAGAATTACGCAAAGGAATGACAGGACGCACACCCCACCTCCGACGGCCACGCTGTTGTTGGATTTATTGAAGAACGCGGATGCGCCGAAGCAAACACCGCCAAGCGCGAACAAAGCGAAGAACGACGACGCGCAAAGTAGTAAGGTCCTAAGCGGAAGCATGTTCGACGTGCCTCCATTTGCGATTCTTATGGCACCAGCGATAGCCTCCGAGGCCAAAGCAGAAACCGTGATGACAATATACATGGCAAGCAGCGAGCCGATTAAGAACAAATAGCTTGTCCTGATGACTTTTCTGCGGCTTGTCGGCGTGGATAGAACATACGCGAGCGACCCGCTGGAGACTTGGTTCGCAATCAACGCATTTGCAGTGATCATGACGTAGATCATCGGGAGCAAAACGCCAGCGATCTTATAAACCAAGTCGCTGATAATCAAATTGAGATCGATTCGCGACATAACGGCGATTCTTGATAGGGAATAGCCCATCTGTTCCAATAAGCCAAGGATTTGGAACCAACTGAGGCCCTCATCCTGCACATACACGGACACGCGATCAATGTTGATGTTGGTAAATATGTTCTTGCTATTGACGACCACGTTGATAACAAAGAAGATCGAAGCCGCACCAATCGTGAGTAATAGCCAAAGCAACCAATTCGCTTTGATGGTCTGCTTCAAAAGAGGAATCGAGAAGAAGCCTTCTCTTTTATTTTTCTTCAGCGCTTGTTCCATTGGTTTCTCCTCCAAAATGTTCAAGGAAATATTTCTCTAGCGAATATTTAACTTCCGTGACCTGCTTTACTTCGTATTTCGCAAGCTCAGCGATCACCTTATCGGCATTGTGACTGTTTGCTCTGATGATGAGCTTTCGTAATGGCACCGAACGGAGAATCACTTCGAAGCCCTCTTTGAAGGCTTTTTCCGCATCTTCTTCGTTATAGAAGCCAATCGTGAAGTCTCGGTATGGTCGATTATGGATTTCCTTCATATCGACGATGTCGACGATATGGCCGTCCTTGATAAAGGCAACGTAATCACAGGTCTCATCCAGTTCGTCGAACATGTGATTCGACATGAGGATGGTCGCGCCTCTCGCTTTTTCTTCCTCAATCAGCTCGATGAAGGCCTCCCTCATCAACGGATCAAGGCCAGTGGTCGGCTCATCGAGAAGAATGATGTCGGGGGAATGCATGAGGGCCGCCACTAACGCGGTCTTTTGCTTCATGCCCTTCGACATCCGCTTTAAATTCGCGGTTGGATCAAGCTGAAGCGCGTTGATAATCCTTTCGGCCTTGCTCATGTCGGTCAGTCCAACAAGCTCGGCTTGGCTTTTGAGGAATACGGATCCGTTTTCGACAGGCGGGAAAGCAATCTCACCAGGCAAGTAGCCGATTGAGCGTTTAATCTCGTCTCCCCTTTTATATGGATCGAGTCCTTTAACTAGAACTTTTCCAGAATCGGGGCGGAGGAAGCCCATGATATGGCGGAGGGTTGTGGTTTTGCCTGCACCATTGGTGCCGCAATATCCGAAAGTGCATCCCTTAGGAATCTTGAAGCTAATATCAAAGATGCCACGGCCTTTGCCATAGTCCTTGGTGACGTGCTGAAGATCGATAATGACGTTATCGGTCAGCGAGTTGATGCGGTCGATGGTTTCTTGACTCATTTCGCATTGCCCTCCACGCCGCTAAGCCCGGCAAACTTTTTCTCTTCCTTATAGAAGCTCATGAAATAGTCTTGAAGTGTGAACGGCTTCTCCTCAAACTCCGCAACCTTCATCTCACGCAACAAGCCGAAGAAAGCCCGATACGAGTCGCGCTTAATGGCAACGGTCACCCTGTGACGCAGCTCATTGACTTCCTTGATTTCGCATACGGGTTTCGAATCGACAAACTTCTTGAGCGACTCTTCGTTTTGGAAGTAAATATGGTATGTAGCGACATCCGATTTTTTGAGGTCTTCAGCCTTGAAAGTTGATACATGTATCCCGTCTTTTATGATTGAGATCGTGTCGCAAGTGGCATCGACCTCCGAGAAAATATGGCTCGAAAGCAAGATGGTCTTCCCGCGCTTTTTCTCCTCGCAGATGAAATGGATGAATACCTGCTGCATGATGGGATCCAGGCCGCTAGTCGGCTCGTCGAGGATCAAAACATCCGGGTCGTTCATGAAAGCCGTCACAACGGCGAGCTTGCGCTTTTCGCCAAGCGACATGCTTTTTACATCTACGTTGGGGTTCAAACGGAAAAGGTTCAGAAGATAATTGAGCCTCTCCTCATTCCTTTCTCCGCGCATGTCCTGCATCATTCGGATAAAGCCAATCCCATCTAGACCTGCTGGAATTGCCGGCTCTCCAGGAAGATAGCCGACGTGCTGAAGAATTTTCTCTGTATGGCCAAAGCTCTCTTGGCCGAGGATCTCAATCCTGCCCTTCTGAGGTTTCGAAAATCCCATTATGTGGCGGATAGTCGTGGATTTGCCCGCGCCATTAGGGCCGAGATATCCATAGCATTCGCCTTTATGGACCTTGATTGAGACGTCGAAGACACCGCGACCAAAGCCGTAGTCCTTCGTCAAATGATCAACGTTGATAACAACTTCTTCGTCCATGGGTCATTCCTTGAGAAGCGCGATCGAGAAGACGTGGTAATCGCGATACTTTTTGCCATCATGTGTGTCAGGATAGGTCTTGTTGATTTCCGCAATCTCCTCAGCGGTGGGATGAGTGTTAACGTCATGCTCTTTAGGCTCGTTCTCGAAGTTAGCGAAATCCACTCCATACCAATAGAGTTGGAAGAAGAAATCATCCATCGAAACCGGAATCGTCAAAAAGATTGATTTGTCATCGATCTCGGAGTACACGATATGCGACATGATCTCTTCGGGAATCACTAAGGATTGTCCCGTGATTTCCTTAATGAACTCAAGCGAAAGCCCAATGCTTAGGGACTTTCTCCCGCTATCGAGGGTTTCGCCCACGTTGTAATAGGCATCAATAGAGAGCCCTTTGTCCAAAAACCCAAAGATCATTTCGTCAATATCGAAGTCATTCATTGAGGACGTGGATGCGTTTTCCCCTGATACATCGGCTTCTGGAACTTCGGAAACAACGGGCTCAAGGGACTGGCTAGCGCTAGCCTTTGCCCCCATCACAGCTTCGCCATAAATCTTGGCTTTCTTGCCGACAGTAACGTTATTATCATCGCGATAATCGTCGTTTGTGAGCGTCATCGAGACAAGCAAATGCGATCCGCTGTTCTTACCCATCTGGAATGAGTATTTGCCAACGTGCCCCGCTTGGCCGCAGCTAGCAAGGCACAGGGGAAGCAAAATAAACGGTAACAATCTCAATTTGGTCATGGCAGTCCTCCTCAAGTTCGAAGTGCTCAAAAATATTATCATATTTCCAGGGGTGATTTCGCCAATTGCAGACGATTAGCAAATATTGCGGAAAGTAAGCGCTTACTCGATAGGTCCCATTTTTTGTTACCGTGCTATACTTAGGATGCCTATAAGGCATCGTCGTATGGAATATTTTCTCGAGTATTTTACAAGGAACTACATTCTGATTGCCATTGCGGCGGTCATGATTTTCACGTCCATTCAGACATATCGCAGTAATAAAAAGACCAGCATATACATCATCTTGATCATCGGAATTGCCCTCGTTCTATCCGTCGCGGAAATCCTTCAGGATTACTTCCAATACGAGCTTAGGAACGCGGCTCTTTGCATCGTCACGTCCTGCATCGGCTACATTTTGCGCCCAGTTGCCGTTATATTGTTCGTCCTTTTGAGCGGGCAAACCTTCAAAAAGAAGATCTCTTGGCTTTTCTTTGTTCCGATCGCAGCGACGATTATCATCTACATCCTACCGCTTATTCCGGCCACCTATGATCTCGTCTTCACGTTCAAGAGGAAAGATGACGGCTCCATCAACTGGTGGGGCGCGGACAATCCGCTTCGTTTTACCTCCCATATCGCCTCCGGAATCTATTTGTTATTTTTCATCTATCGCTCGATTTCAAGCATCCGCGCCAAGCATTTTGCCCAGGCAGCAAGTATCATCATTGTCTCGACCGTCGTCGTTGGAGCCGTCGTCGCCGAGACTTTCTTCAATACCAATGGCAACCTAAAACTCACCAACTCTGCGATCGGCGTAAGCGCGGTCTTCTATTACCTGCATATCTTCACTCAGCAGACCCGTTATGATCCTTTGACGCACCTCTTCAATCGTTCGACCTATTATTCCGACCTCCGCAAGATGGGATCTGATATCTCCGCCGTCATTCAAATAGACATGAACGGCCTAAAGTACTTCAACGACACCTTTGGCCACATAGAAGGCGATAAGGGATTGGTAACCATTGCTAGCACCCTTACCAAATGCGCGACGCCAAAAATGTACTGCTACCGTCTTAGCGGAGACGAATTCACGATTCTTGCCACAGGCGATCAAGAGCCAAAGGTCGTTGAAACCATCGCGCTAATCAAAGCCGAATTGGAAAAAACCAAATATCGCGTCTCCATAGGGTACGCATGCAAGAAGGATAACGAACCGGTCGAAGCCCTTCTCCGGGCCGCTGAGATAGAAATGTACAAAGACAAAGAAGAGTTCTACAAACACGCCGAAATCGATCGGCGCAAAATATACGCTCCGACACAGGAGAAATAACGCATTCCGTTGGGGCTGTTGCAAAATTAGAAATTGCGATAGCTCTTTTTTGACGCCAATTTCCCTACGCACGCCGGAGTCAACAAACAGAGTCTGTTGCAAAAATAACACGCGGAAATAAAAACGGGCATTCCATGGCCAGCATACAATTGCCTTGGTTTTTCTAACCAGAAAAAGACCGCAAATCAACGCGAAAGGATTGCAGAACCTAAATATCTAGATGGAATATAAGCCAAAAACTAAAGGCAGCTCAAGCGCTTCTTTTGCTGATTGCAGAGGCAATAGCATCGGTGAGTTTTGCAAGGTCAATTGGTTTAGAAGTATGGGCATCCATACCCGCGTTCATCGCCTCTTCGACGTCTTCAGCAAACGCATTGGCCGACACCGCGATAATCGGCGTGTTCGCCTTTGCGCGATCAGGCAGAGCACGGATTGCGCGCGTTGCGTCATACCCGTTCATAACAGGCATCTGAACATCCATCAGGACGCAATCGAAATATCCGGCTTCCGCCTTATCGATGGCTTCGACGGCTAGCTTGCCGTTTTCAGCAGTCTCCGACATGGCGCCTTCCATATCGAGGATCGCGCAGGCAATCTCACGGTTCACCTCGTTGTCATCAACGACCAAGATGCGCATCTTCGAGAAATCAACCGTCTTCCCTTGTGCCTCATTCGAGCGTTCTTCCCGTATCTCGGCCGCTTCAACGATGGGGAATGAGAAATGGGCCGTGAATTTTGTTCCTTTGCCAAGGTTTGTCTCCACGTCGATCGTTCCGCCGAGCAACTCAACAAAGCCTTTGGTGATCGACATGCCTAGACCAGTGCCCTGAACCTCCGAGACGGTTTTGGAGCGCTCCCTCTCGAACGCCTCAAAGACTTTTTTGGCAAACTCCTCGCTCATTCCGATGCCGGTATCGCGAACCGAAAGCTCGAAATTCGCACTCATGTCCGCATCGCTTTCCTGAACGAGGAGCACTTCGACCTCGCCGCCTTCCGGCGTGAACTTATAGGCATTCGAGATGAGGTTCAAAAGAATTCTATCGAACCGATTCTTGTCGAACATGATCATCGGGGTCGTGACATTGACGCACGAAACGGTAAAGCGAAGGTTTTTGGCGCTCATCTGCGTGGCGAACATATCGCGGATGCCGTCCATCGTCTCAACGATATTGGCTGGCGCAGGTTCCGCTTCCATCTTGCCTGCCTCGATGCGTGACATATCGAGGACGTCATTGATAAGGTTCAATAGATGCTGGCTCGACACGCCGATCTTGGATAGGTATTCCTGGATTTTCGGCGGCACGTCCTTCTCGGATTTGGCTAAAGTAAGGTAGCCAATGATCGCGTTCATTGGCGTGCGAATGTCATGCGACATATTGGAAAGGAACGTGCTTTTGGCGCGGCTATTCTTCTCGGCAGTGAGCTTTTCGAGATTGGCCTGCTTCTCCCTTTTCTGCATGATTATGTAGATTGAGAACATCACGGCCAAGGAAATGAGAATCAGCACCATCTGAATCAAGGTATCGATCAATAGCTTCCGATTCATCTCCGCGGTGAGCTGAGCCAAATAGGTTTTATCCGGGTCCCCATAATGGGCTTGGATCTTTGCCATCGTCGCATCAGTCGCCGCATCAGTCGATTGCCTAATCCACATGATTGAGGCAAAGAAGATCAGGAAGAACAAGGTAATCCAAACAATGATACTTTTGCCCAATCGATTGGTCTTATCGCGGACGAACAAGAAGCGGAAATAAAATAGCCCAAGGATCGACCAGATGATGAAGACCAGGTAGGATTCCGTCGCAAGGGCGTCAACCGTCCAGAAGACAGGGACGAGGAAATAAAGCCCGAGTGCCGAAGATATAGCGACGCCTAGGATTCCCATCACGAAATGGAAGGTATCTTTCTCGGCCCTGGCGACTTTAAGCGCGGAAGCGGCGACATAGGCGTAAACGATGGTCGCCCCTATCGTGGTGATATCGACGATCCAGCTGATCGCGGTTCTCCCTAGGAAAGGCACGATAAGCGAAGGGATCATCAAGAAGAAGATCGCATTGCTCGGCATCTGGCCTTTGCCTTCATACGCAAACCACTTTGGCAGCAACCCGTCATTAGCCATGAATGCCAATAGCTTTCCTGAGGCTAGGAAGTTGCCGATTAAGCCGGTCATAATCGCGGCCAATGCGGATATGCCTAGTAACGTCAGTCCTACCTTTTCAGCGGCCTTGTTCATCGCGAAGAAGGTGGGGTATGCCTCAATTCCAGAATCAGGTCGATTGGCTAGATACTCCGTCCAGTTCGCATAGCCTTCAGGAAGCGCGCTTGCAGCGATTTCCGTTAACGCGATATAAAGCATCGCTCCACACATTAACGCGAGAGCCATGATCAAGAAGGACCACTTGGGTTTGAATTTGAACTCGCCCGTGCTATGGGAAACGGATTCGAATCCGACAAACGCCCAAGGTGCCAACGCGACAATCGAGATGATTTGAAGGGCAGGATTCTTACCTGGGACAAATAGTGGTTCAAAGCTAGCGCTAGGATCCCGGTTCGCCATAGCGATCACGAACGATGCAACAACTCCGACAAACAAAGTTACGGCAAAGATCGTTTGAGCGATGCCAACCGCCCTCCTGTTCCACATGGACAAGCCACCGCACAGCAATAGGGCAACGATTGGAAGAATCAAATCGCCAAAATAAACATCGTACCCCGCGATCGTATACATGTACCCGAAACGGAACACGTTATGGAACAGAGCATTTGCAATAAGCGATAACGCCGTCGCGTTTGCCCAAATGACCGCCACATAGGTAAGGATCAAGAACCACGCGGAAAGGAATGCATGGTCATGGCCGAAAGCACGCTTAGCAAACGAGAAAGCGCCACCCGAATCCTGGCAATGCTGCATCATGTAATGGTAATTCATACCGATAACGAGCATGACCACCGCGCCAATCAGCATGCCAATCGCAGTTCCTAGAGGCCCAGCGACAGGCAAAAACGCGGTCGCAGGCATAACGAACGCGCCCCAGCCCACGCTACAGCCTAGAGCCAATGACCAAACGCCAAGAGGCGAGGCAGTTATTTTCTTACCAGCAGGCTGTGCGCCAGCGAGGTAATCGCGTTTGAAAAATCCCATAATTGTTGATTTATTTTAACTCCCAACTAAATAACGGGAACTATTTAAAAATAGTTTTTCTATTCAAATTCTAGGCAAAGCGGGACCGCGCGGATGCGATCGATGCGAAAAATCCCCCAAATAAAAAGCCAATCCGTTAGGGACGTGTATTGGTTTTTGGTTCTAGGCCACTTCAGCGAGGAGCCACGATTTCGTGAGAGGCGATGGAAAGGTAATTCGCCTTTTCGACTGATTTACTTTGCACCATGGGCAAGGTCAGGCCCTTCCATTGAGGCCTCGAGGTCTTTCTCCTCAACATCATCATTTTGCACGATGAGCTCGTCATCTTTTCTAAGTTCCTCAGCTAAAGATGCCTGGAAAGAAGTTTGGTCGATTCCGTATGCCATGATCGGCTCTTCGACCTTCGGCTCCTCTTTCATGGGCTCCTGAGCGACATCTTCCACAACGCTTTCCTCAGCCACTTCTTCTTCCTTTTCTAGATTCGAAATATCAGAGAATTGCAGGTTTTTCTCTTTGCAGGCTTCAGTAATCGACCTGAAGTAGCGTTCCATTTCTTCCTGCTCTTTGACGCATTTTATGATGTTGATGCTAAGATCCATCCTTGCGCGAGCGGATCCAGAGAGATTTGCCAAATCGGCGTCTTTAGGAAGTTCATCGCCAGGCTTCCAGGAAGGAATTTTATGCTGGATGTATTCGACCGCGGCCTTGTTTATCGCTTTGTCATCGCCATAGAGAACGTGATTCCTATTGCGGAACGCGTTGTAGGCGGTGTCCAGATTCCTGGCGGCGACCGAGGCTGATCCGAATACTCCGGAGAAGAGTCCGGGCTTGGTCGCTTTATAGGCTTCGTCCAATTCAAACCTGCCACCGAATTTTGTTTCAAGGCGGGCCATTATGTCTATTTGCTTGGAGTTCTGCTCAAGGTTGGCAATCTCATCGTTCAAGCTCTGGTCAATGGCTTGCTCGAGGTATTGGCAATTGCGCTTCACTCGCTCATCGACAACCCCTTCAACGCCTCTAGCCTCGATTTCGGAAACGACCGCTTGAGCATACCCTTTGAGGTAGCTGGCGGGGTTCCCAATAAAAGCCTCTGCCTCCAAATCTGATTTTGGATTCTCGGCATTGACGTTGATGACCTCGTCGCCAATCGCTTCTTCGTCATGAGACTTTTCCTCGCGTTCTTTTCTCATCTTCGCAGAGGCGTCGATGAGTTTCATACGCGCGAAGTGAACGGCGGCGGCAAAGGAGTAATCCGGGGTTCTCCCAGCCCCATGGGTCAATAAATATCGAGTCGTAAAAGCAAGTTTGTCGTCGAAATCCTCAATTTGGTCGAACCTTTGGCTGAAATCCGAAATTGAAGCGTAGACGACTTCTTTCAATTGCTGATCTGTTAATTTATGCATATCGGTCGTTCCCTCCGGTTAGGCATCTAATATATTGTACTCAAAAACTGGGCACAAATTTGCCACATTTATAAGCGTCCCGCCCATAAGGCGATTTCGCTCAATCTCAATATTGCCTTCTATCGATGCCAGATTCGGCGTAATACTTTGCTTTATCAGCGTACATCATCTCATCGGATTCCTTGACCATCGACTCGAGATCTTGGGTACCTGCCGGGGCATAGCAATAGCCGATGGAGCAACTGTAGCTAGTCGCACCGACGTATTTTTTAACGCGATCGATGAAACTCCGCAGCTCATTTTCATTGGCCCTGCGGCAAATGACGATGAACTCATCTCCTCCGATTCGATAGACGGATTGCTTCATGGTCGCGGCTCTTGAGAAGCAGGCGGAAAGATCGGTCAAAGCCGTATCCCCTGCCAGATGCCCTTCGTTGTCATTGATTCTCTTTAGGCCATTCATATCGATGGAGACGAAGGCCGTGATGCTTTTCTCATACATCCTGATCGCGGCATAGTAAGCCTGACGGTTCAATAGACCAGTCAACGCGTCCTTCTTTGTAAGCTGCAAAATCAAGAAGACATAATAGACGAAGAGAGCAACGGCGATGGTGGTGCAGAATATTTTGGAGTATTCCTTACCAATGACGAATGGCAAAACCAATCCAGAGGCAAAGGCGAACGCGAGGAAGGCGATTGGGATGATTTCGGTAGCTTGCTTGTTGCTCTGCTTAATCAAAACGGCCACAAGGGCGATGCTATACAATCCGGCGGCGATATATGGCAAATAACCAAGGACGCCGCGTTCTAACGCACCCGTTTCATCGATGCTGAATACGATTCCAGTGAAAATTGAAAGGATATTCACGACTGCGAACGCAAAGGCAGGAATCATAACGTACCAGCGAACGCGCTTGACCAACGCAAACAGGATCAAAGCGATGATAATTGGCGTTGCGCTATATCGAATCGCAATCATCACAGATCGCGCTACCCGATGCTCGTTGATCTCGGCCAAATAGAACTCGATGAAAACGATGATCGAAAGCAAAAATACGGAGGCAATCAAAACGTATAGTCGAATGACGGTGTGCTTATCAAGAAAAATGGTGATCTTCAGCATGATGGCAAATGCCACCAGCACAAGGACCATCGCCCAGTTTTGAATAATGTACTCAATGAACGGATTCATATACGGCTTATATAATAAAACTATTGACTCACAAAAGCGTCACAAGATGAGAAAAGACGCAAAAAGAAGCGACCCATTGCATCGAATTTGACGAAAACTTTGATTAATTGTGATTTGCTAAGGCGTTGAAAAATGATGCTGCGGAATCATAATCCATGTAACTATCCGCATCGCTTTCTTTATCGACCCACTTTCGGACAGCAACTTCTGGATGAAACTGCACCCCAAGGCAGAACGTAAGGTCATTCCTTTCGACCGCTTCGATAATTTTGATTCCGCTCGTCACGGTTTCTGCAGTCGCAGTCAGCAACGTATTCGAAACGGACAAAACACCCTGGTGATGCCACGAAGGAACTTTCAAAAGCTTCTCTGTTTTCGTGATTCGATATAGCAACGAAGAGGTGTCGGAAATATCTACGTCGTGACTGGCGAATACCTTTTTCTCTTTGTCGCGATGGGTTTCCTGATCCGAGGCACCCATCTGCTCAAAAAACGTGGGAATGTCCTGAGTCAACGTTGCTCCAGAAACCACTGAAAGCATCTGCATGCCACGGCAAATCGCAAACATGGGTATATTCATTTTCAAGCAATAAGACATCAGAATATAATCCGAGACATCCCTAACAGCCGAATAGTCGGTCTCGCTTTCTATGCCGTGCCACGGCTGTGGCTCGCTGTATAAGGTCGGACAAATATCGGAGCCGCCAGGAAAAATAACGCAATCAACATCTTTTGCAATATCGGCGACATTAGAATGCTTCCATGAGTTAGCTTTCACTTTTTCAGCATATTCCGACAAGAGGATTCCGTGCTCATCCACCGCGTTCAGCAGATCGCCGCCTTCGCCGTACTGCACGTCGCTAGACTTGACCATATCAAGTACTATCGGGGCGCATCCTATCGCTTCGACCGTCTTCAAAGTAGAAATGAAACTGTAGCTTGTCTGCCTATCGCTCCACGCGATGTAGATTTTCTTCTTTGCTTGCGACTGCCCGCAGGAAAAAAGGGCCGACAAAGCTAGCGCTGGGATAACCAACTTGATGGGTTTAAGTTTTGCCATATCATGACCTCCCACAACCACTAAACAGGCGAAAAGTTCAATAATAAGAATTCGAATACGCGCAAAATCGGAAGAAGAAGCCCGGGTTTTGCACGAATTTTGAATTATAACTTCGCTTCTCCATTAATCCTGCGAATCTCTTTGATGACAAGCTTCATGTCAATCGGCTTTGCGATATGACCATTCATGCCGGCATTTAGGCATTCGGTGATATTTTCCGCAAACGCGTCAGCGGTCATTGCAACGATTGGAATCGAGGATACCCACGGATCTTCTAGTGCGCGTATAGCCCTGGTGGCGTCAAGTCCGTTCATTTCTGGCATCTGCACGTCCATGAAAATAAGCGCGTATTTCCCTTTGGCCGCATTCTTCATCTTTTCTACGCACACGCGACCATTTTCGGCGCGTTCCGCGGTGATTCCATGCATTTCAAGCAAGGCTGAGATGATTTCCCAATTGATGTCGTTATCCTCGGCAACAAGGATGTTCAAGCCTTCAATGTCTGAATAATCGTTTTCTTGCTCAGCCGATTGGATTTCGGTTCCAAGTATTTCGCTGACCTTATCGCGAACCGTTGAGCGGAAAAGTGGCTTGCTCAAGAATCCATTCACCCCTGCCTCTTTGGCTTGTTCTTCAACATCTGACCACGAATACGCTGAGATAAGCAGCACAGGAACATCTGATTTTAGCTCGGAGCGGATGCGGCGAACCAGCTCAACGCCATCGATGTCAGGCATCTTGATGTCGAGAATCGCAATATCGTAGTTCTTTCCCGTCTCTTGCCTATGTTTAATCATCCCAAGCGCTTCTAATCCGTTTCCAGCCTCCTCAACGGCTAAGCCTAGCGATTTGAGCGTATCGGCGCCGGTCTCAAGAATGATTGGGTCATCATCGACGATCAGCACCTCCAGGTTTTCAAACTTCGTCTCTGCCTTCTGTTGATCGGAAACGGGAATATCCAGCGTGACGGTGAAAGTTGTCCCTTTGCCTGGCTCGCTTTGGCACTCGATTGTTCCTTCCATCAGATCAACCATGCGCTTTGTAATGGCTAAGCCTAGTCCCGTTCCCTGGATGGAATTCACGCGAGAATCGGTTTGGCGAGAGAAAGCTTGATACATGTGCGTCATGAATTCCGGCGTCATGCCGATTCCGGTATCGGCGACACTATAAATCAATCGGACGCATCCGGGTTTCGCGCTTTCTTCCTCTTTCATGCCCACAACGACACGACCGCGGGGTTCAGTGTACTTAATGGCGTTGGACAAAATATTGATATAGATTTGGTTCAGCCTTAGCTGGTCGGCATAAAGATATTCTTTCTCTATGCGACTAACATGGAATCCAAAGTCGATGTTCTTTTCCTTTATCATCGGCTGGGACAAGTTCACCAGGTTCTCCGCGGTTTCCACGATGGAGAAAGTTTGCGGAACTAAGCTCAGCTTGCCGCTTTCGACTTTAGAAATATCTAAGATGTCATTGATTAACGATAGGAGGTGGTTGCTCGCCAAGGAGATTTTACGTAGGTTTTCCCTCACCATTTTCTCATCACCGATGTTCTTTTCCGTAATCGTGGTCAATCCGATAATGGCGTTCATAGGAGTGCGGATATCGTGCGACATAGTCGAAAGGAAATCCGTTTTTGCTTTGCTGGCCGACTTCGCCTCTTGCGCCGTCGCTTGCAGGCGCTTATTGAAATAAACCATCACTGCAAAGTCGAAGACAAACAGAGCCAAAAGCCCTGAAGCGACGATTCCAATCAGTAACCAGTTTTGGGTAGTGCTGGCCAAGTTCTCCATCGGCACCATGCCAAGAAGGCCCCACCGCCCATTCGCATGAACAGGGGTGTAGGCGAGCAAACATTCTTTGCCGGCGGAGTTCAGCATCCTGGTCGACCCGGTCATAGTCGTTGTTTTTTGGAAAAACTCTTGGGCAGAAGCCGGGTCAATTGCGTTATAAGTTTGATAGAATTCAAAGAAGCTAGATCCTTTGAACGAATCGCCTTTGATGACGTACTCTCCGTCCTCGTCGATGACGGAAAGCTCCGCACTCCTAAACTCCTCTTGTGGGAACACCCATTTCTCCATCAATTCTTCGACAGGCAAAACTCGAAGCAGGACAGACCTGTCCTTGTCTTTGAGGTTCACAAAGTTACAGAAAGCAATCGACTGCTCGCCGTTGATTGGATTTACGAAAGTGCGTGATACATTGATCGTTGTTGTTCGCGATGTCCCCAACGCTTGAATCCAGCTTGTGTCCGCAAGAAGATTCGTATCTACATAGGAAACGGAATAGTCATCGGTAGTGCCTTTATTTGGACGAGTGGATAGCCCTTCCATGGTATCAAGATCAACAATATGGGCCGAAGCGTTTCGCAAAACGTGAGAGACGCGAATGAAGCTTGCGGCATCTTCGATTGTCATCTCCTCGCTATTGATGTAATGCGACCAGACGTCGCAAATGCGTTGCTCGCCTTCTAGATAATTCTCAGTCACGCTTTGCATTGTGACGGTCATGCTCTCAAAATGTTCCGTTTGCTTCCTAATCGTTTCCCTATTCTCGGCGGTGGAATACACGACGACAAAAGTCAAAAGGCCGAGAGTAATCAATACATTAACAACGATAACCCAAATTCTTTTCATAAAAACTTTATTCCGCAATCGCCCCGTGATATTGAGACTGAACATTTACTTTATATCACACGCGCCCAAGAAAAATACAGCAACATTTATAATGTTTTGGCAAAAGTTTAAGGCCATGAATTATTTTAAAGTGCAATTTGTACTTAAATGCAGCTCGCTACAAGAAAGCCACTGTGCGGGGATAGTAAAACAAGGAAGGGCTATTTAGAAAACGCCATTCAGCGGCGATGGGCTGACAGCCCCTTCTATTCAAGCCATCGAGGACGATCCTGTAGTTGGCTGAACTCACTTATTGATAAATACTTGGCGGAACAACTTGTTCCCTGACATCTTCTAAAAAATCGATGACATTATCATAAATTGTTGGATTATCCGGTGTCCACATATCACTCATTCCGCCGCGGGCGGATTTACCAGAACATTCAAATATCATATTAGCGGTTTTAACACTTCCGGATTCTTCGTCATAAGTTTCGTTTAAACATTTAATTTTGTAATTAAATTCCACGAATTCTCCGGTGTTCTTATCGTACAATAATTTACCTTTGATATCGCCAGGGACGACTATGTCTTGATATTCTTCGCTAATTTCTTCGCCGCCAAACACAAAGCTTAATTCAATGTTATTTTCCACTTCATCCAATGAAATCATATTTTTAATGATGAATTCACTGATTTCTTGATCATTCATATTTTTTAATTCTCGGCAGGTTGAGTAATATAAACGGTCTAGATATTCAACGCTGCTTGGAGCGTCAAATAGATGAACACTTGAAAAGATATCGCGGAATGTTCTAGTGGAAACTGAACCAAACAACAATTCTTTATCAATCGCGCCATTGAAATATTGTCTTGAAGCGTAATCGAAAGCATCTGTATCAGTGACATCAAGAACGTTATAGACACAAACATCATCTTCTGTGGTTTTAAGCGTCATTTGCTGACTTATATCAAGGTTTTGTGTAGAAGAGCTCGCACCACCATCACGGAAAAAGGATGACATTTTTGCGGATTGAGTAAGACGATATCCGCCTTGACCTTCTTTAATCGCGTCAAAAACATTAACATTACCTTTTTCATTAACAATAGAATCATATTCTTCGTTGGTTAGGTCATAACATAAATCAAGGAATCCGAGGCCGATGTAATTAAAGTAATTTGTCGTTCTTTCCTCTTCATCAATATAAACATCTAAAGCATCATATTCTTGAGTAAACATCGTGCCGAAAGCTTTGGAATGAAACGGAGATAAATCCTGTTTATCCAATAAAGTTTTTAATTCATTAACCGCTTCTTGATTAGGGATGGATTTATTACAAGATACTAATCCAACGACAAGTGGAACTAGTAAGAAAAACGCTCTTTTCATCTTGCTTTCATCCTATACACTAATTGTGACATCACGTTTAAAACGATCCGAATTGAAATATGCAGTATCTTTTTTGTGATCCAACTCAATCTTTTTCTTTCCACGATTATCTAGAGATATAAATTGATAATATGCCCAATATTCACATCTATGACGTGGCTTTTTAGAATAAGATTTCATCGAGATATTATATTTCCTACCAATAGGCATAAATAATTCCATCTTTTCTTCGGTGATATAACTATAATATCCAACCGCATATCCCTTTTCACAGTCTTCGATGTCGCTCTTACCCATAACGTGTCCTTCGACATTAACAACACGCTCACCTTTTTTGCTATCTAATCGTAATCCAAGATCATTGAATCCAAAGAATTTCATTCTACCGAAGTCAGCATTATTCCTTAATGGAACTAGGCTAATTTGATCTTCGTGAGTTGCGTTATAAGCATCAACATAGTAACTATCTTGAGCTTGCACATGAGCTAAAACAACATCAATAAAGTGATTTTGGAAAATATCACTCATATGCATAAAGATAGAGAAAAGTTCATTTGGTCTTTCCCAATATGTACTACAAATAGGGCCAATTAAAGCACTAACGCAGTTGTTTATTACACTAGCGTGTTGGCCCGCGAAACTCTTGGTGTATTTTTCTACCTTATCAGAATTGCCAATAAGGACAGAAGAGAAAACCGCCGCACCTATCATTTTAATGACCAAAAAAGGTGTAGAGGGCATACCTGTTATTTTCTCATCCTTCATCACAAGCATTAAATCTTCGATTGGCTTTTGATATTTCTTCACATAATCAGATCTTGAACCAAGATTAGATGTTAATTCTTCGATGAATAAGGTAGCGGCAATATTCGCATCATAATTTGATTTTGTTTTATCTTTTGTGTCAGCGAAATCACCGGTAAACATATCAACAATAGCGGGAACAATTGTCAAAATCTTTAGAAAATCTTCAACCTTAAGGCCGTGCATCTCAAAATTATCTCCACTATAGACGAATTCGTCTGTTTGATTAATTACATCATGCAATGCTTTAAAAACACGACGATTATTATCAAAATTGGAAGGGTCGAAAAACTTTGTAGTTATAAATTTATCAGTTCCGAAACGCGTAAAGCCATATTCCGACATTGCAACTTTTGTAACGATGTCGTTAGGATTAATGATGTTCCAGATATTGCCATATATTGCATCTTTTGGAGCTTTGATGGTTTTAGAATTAACATTTGCTCCTTGAGGAGCCTCAAACGTGTATGTGTAAATATCTTCGCGATTGAGTTCCACTTCATTAAATACTTTTTGGCCTTTATCTAAGCGAGAATCTAGTAGGCCTGCGGCGACATTAACCACCGCTCCTCCGCGAGAAAAACCAGTCATCCATAATTTGATATGGCCCGTGACTTGATTATCGTTGATATAATCGCTAATAAAATTAATAGTCTTTTGAGCGGTATTATACCAACCTTCATGCATATAATCTGATTGACTGCCGTCTCCTAAATGCATATTGTTTGCCCATTCGCTGTAATAACCTCCAGATCTAGGAGCAACAGCAATCACTGTGTAATCGGAGAATTCTTTCTTGGCAGCAGCCAGACCAATTGAATCAAATCTTGCTGTTTGGGTAAAATCATCATTCGTGGTAAACGAATTGAAACCGATAGTTTCTAATGCTTCTTTGATGTACTTTGGTTGAGAAATATACCATTCCTCTGTAAAAGGCGAGTAATCTGTATAGGTTGATATTGTCAAACAAAGAGAAGCAGTCGCTAAATGCGAATCATATTCATATGCGGAATGTTCAAAATATGATTGAGAAAAATAAATATCACTTGTGAAGATTGATCTACCTATTGGTCTATGGTCTGCAACATAAGAAAAAGAATATTTGTTTACTTCATACAAAGCGTTGGCTTTGAGAGGTGCCGCTGCACTAGCGATAACGCTCGTGGAGAGGCCTATTGTTAGAAACAACAATCCAAGTATTTTCATATTCAAAGCCTTCCCCTTTTAGATAAACTAGAAAATCTCTTTGCTATTTCATTGTAGCAAATGAATTATTACAAAAGTGCCACACTAATAAAAAGGAGCTGACATTCACCTTTTAGGTTTTTCAACAGCCCATTTCTAATGATCCACGCGACCCGTGTATTCGTTTTCGAGCCAATCCCATTCTTATTTCTCCTTATGGCGCCCAGCCTATCTTTATGGCGCCCAGCCTTTCATGGCCTCCCCCTTTGGCGCGCAGCCAATCCTGTTACAACTTCGCAAACAGTTGTGTAGTCTGTTTTGCCATAATCATGGACCAACCCATTTCTAAAACCGATAATATCACCCCCAAGGAATGGAAGAGTGCTCTCGTTGGAATTCAGGCGAAAGGTGTTTTATTTGTTCGATCATCCGCTCTAGTCTAAATATTGTTGCATCAATATTTCTGCCGTCACTCAGCCATTAACGGGTCTCTCTTCTTTTTCCAATAGAAGGAGTAATGGTTTTTCTTTTTAAAACCTATCCTTTGATAGAATTCTTGTCCAGAATTAACTATTGCTCTTTTT
>CACYCS010000054.1 GCA_902773005.1 uncultured Erysipelotrichaceae bacterium | reverse complement strand
CCGGAGATGTTGCCTTCGATGAAGAAGGGGACGATCAAAATTCGCTTGATCCCCAGGGAGACGAATTTCTCGTATAAGTCGGTGTCGAAAGCCGCAAAGCCTTGCATGTTCTCACAAAGCAAGGAGAATCCGCGCGAGAAGAAATTGGTGAACGAATTGTCCCAATATTCCTTTACCTTTACGTGAGTCGGCGTCGGGTTCTCGCTCCCATATCGCTCATATTGGAGCAACGTGCCTTCATGCGTGTTGCCGATGTCAAAGGTCAATAGCTGGGCGTAGGGGACCTCATAATAATCGATCGTCATCCTGACGACTCGGTCGAGCAAAAGGTCATGGTTTCTTTTCTCGCCTTCTCCAGATAGGAAGTCGACCTGGATTTCCCTGCGCATCTCACCTTCGATATGCGAAATCGTGGCCCTTAGCTCAGGGTCATAGGAAAGCAATGTCTTCGGGAAGACCTTCTCATAGACCTCGACGACGCAATACCTTCCCTCGATGTCGGTCAGATAGGAGTCGACGGAAAGGAATCTCTCGTCGAACGCCGGCTTCTTGCCGTTCAGCCTTTTCAACTCATCGGTATAGGCTTTGTTATATAGAATCGTCTCTCGGGAATAGGCATCCTCGATGATGACAAAATTGTCGAGTTCGTTGAACTCGGCTGTGGAGTGCAGTTCTTTAAAGGGAGTTAGGTCCATTTGGCTATATCATAGCAAAATCAGCGCGTGCGGGCAATGCGCGGGAAAAGATGCGCACAGGCGTGAAAATGCGCAATCCATTCGACCCATTAGGAAGTTCATATAGAAAACCGCGCTCATTTTGAGGTGGGCGCGGTGTAATCAGTTGCTGATCTGCTTACTTGCAGAGGCTATAGGCATCCTCGTCGACATAGACGGTGACGTCAGGATGATCCTGCAGGATGGAGCAGGGCATATCCTCGGTCTTCGGGCCTTTGATGAGGCCGTAGACCGCTTTCGCTTTGTTCTTGCCAGTCGCAATCAAGACGATCTTGCGAGCATTCATGATGGACTTAAGGCCCATGGTGACGGCGCGGGTAGGAACTTCGGAGATGTCATTGAAGAGACGGGAGTTGTCCTTGATGGTCTGCTCAGTGAGCTGGGTCTCGTGAGTCAAGGAATCGAAGGGTGTGCCCGGCTCGTTGAAGGCGATGTGACCATCGCTACCGATGCCGAGGATCTGGATGTCGATTCCGCCGGCAGCGGCGATTTTGGCATCGTACTGGTTCATGAAGGTGACATAGTCCCCAACGCCGAGGAGGACGTTGGTGTTGGCTTTGTCGATGTCGATGTGGTTGAAGAGGTTCTCATTCATGAAGTAGCGATAGCTCTGATTGTGGGTGCCCTCGAGGCCGACGTACTCATCGAGGTTGAAAGTGGTGACGCCTTTGAAGCTCACGCGGCCTTCTTTGTTGGCTTTGGCGAGATCGGCATAGACCTGAAGCGGGGAAGTCCCGGTCGCGAGGCCGAGGACGGCGTTAGGCTTGGCATTGACGACGGCGATGAAGTCCTCCGCGATCATTTGGGAGATCTTCTCTTCGGTATTGACGACGATTTTCATGTTTTGTTGCTCCTTTGAAAGGTTTTTTACTTTTTGGCGACGACGACTCTGGTGGATTTCACGATCGAATTAGCGGGATAGACACCACGGCACATCGTGAGGGGATAGACCTGCGTGTTCTTGCAGATGATGGTCCCGGGGTTGAGAACCGACCCGCAGCCGATGTCGGCGTGGTCGGCGAGGAAGCTTCCGATTTTCCGGATGCCGGTTGCGATGTCTTCCCCTTCGTTATGGATGACGACGGGTTTGTTATCGCTTCTAAGATTCGAGAGGATGCTTCCAGCACCCATGTGGGCATAGCTTCCAAGGACCGAGTCCCCGACATAGTTATAGTGGGGGACTTGGGTGTGACGCATCAAGACGGCGTTCTTGAGTTCGCTCGAATTGCCAACGACCGATTCGTCGCCGACGACAACGTTACCTCTGATATAGGCACCCGGCCTCACTTCGACGTTATTGCCGAGGACGCAGGGCCCATTGATGGTCGCGGTTTCGGCGATCTTGACGTTCTCTCCGACGAGCACGCCTTCCTTGAGAAGGTGGAAGCCAGGGATTCCCTTCTCAACGAGTCCTTTGGCGAACTCCCCGATCAGAGGAAGCAATTCCCAGGGGTTCTCCTTCGAGAACACGAACTGGTCGATATAGTCGATCCCACAGGGTTCGTAGAGATCCTTTACCTTAATTTTGCTCACAGATGTAGCCTCCCTTTTTGATAAGCGCGTACACCGCGTCGATATAGCGGTCGCAGATTTCCTTGTTGTCGGCTTCGACCATGATGCGAATCACGGGTTCGGTGCCGGATTCGCGAAGCAGGATGCGGCCATTGCCGTTAAGCTCATCGTTGATTTCCTTGACCTTGGCTTGGATGGCCGGATCTGCTGCGACAAGCTTCTTATCGACGACGCGAACGTTCTTGAGGAACTGCGGATAAAGCGACACGGGTGCGGCCAATTTGGAGAGGGGAACCTTGGAATCGATGATGCGCTCGGTCAATTTGAGCGCGGTCAATATGCCGTCTCCGGTGGTTGCGTATTTCCTGATGATGATGTGTCCAGACTGCTCGCCGCCGAGGACATAGTTCTTCTCGACCATCCTCTCATAGACGAAGCGATCGCCGACGGTGGTCTGCTCATTGTTGATGCCAGCGGCCTTGAAGGCTTTGGCAACGCCGGAATTCGACATGATCGTGGTGACGACCGTGTTGCCGGTGAGATTGCCTTTGGCTTTCATCGAAGTGCCGAGGATATAGAGGATCTTGTCGCCATCGACGACGCGGCCCTTTTCATCGACTGCCAAGCAGCGGTCGGCATCGCCATCGAATGCAAAGCCAAAGTCGAGCTTGTTTTCGCGAACGAGTTCCTGCAGTTTTTCGATATGGGTGGACCCGCAATCGCGGTTGGTGTTGAGACCATCGGGATTCACGCCGATGCAGGTGATCTCGGCGCCAAGCGCATCGAAGACGCTTCTAGCGATGTTCCAGGACGCGCCATTAGCGCAATCCAATCCGATGCGGAGGCCGCGGAGGTTCTTGCTCACGGTGGAGATCAAGAAGCCGACATAGCGGTTGCGACCGGCGACGTAATCGACGACCGCGCCGATGTTCTCGCGCTTGGCGAAGGGGATATCGTTCTCTTCGATTCCGAGGTAAGCCATCTCGCCATCGATATAGGCTTCGATGAGGTCAGTGACATCATCTTCAAGCTTCTCGCCGTTGCTATTGAGAACCTTTATGCCGTTATCGTAGAAGATATTGTGGCTCGCTGTGATCATGACGCCGCAATCGAATCCATCGGTCCTTGTGATATAGGAGACGGATGGGGTGGTGGTTACGTGGAGAATATATGCGTCTGCTCCGCTTGCGGTGATGCCGGCGGCGATCGCGTATTCGAACATATAGGAACTCTTGCGGGTGTCCTTGCCGATTACAATTCTGACCCTTTCGCCAGGCTTCCTGCGGCTAGCGAATTTCGCGGTTCCGTAATACCAGCCAAGGAAGCGGCCAACCTTGAACGCGTGGACGGCGGTGAGGTTCACGTTGCTCTCACCGCGGAATCCGTCGGTTCCGAAGTATTTGTTGCGCGGCCTTGCGGGGAGGTCCTCCTTCGGGGTTCCTTTGCTGATCACGATGTCGTCGTCGATCAGTTCATCGGCCTTGACATCGAAGAGACGGCAGATCTCGAGAACTTTTGCGATCTGGGGGCTAGCGAGTCCGCTTTCCCACTTGGAAATGGATTGCCTCGTGACCTGAAGCGCATCGGCAAGCTGCTCTTGATTCATGCCGGCTGCGATCCTCAGATGGGTAATCTTTTCGCCTATTGTCATGGATGTTTCCTTTCGCAACCAATGGTTGCAGTGTTGCGACAAATGATTTTTGTCGGTGAATTATGGAGACTAAATGCCCAATAATGCAAGAAAATTTTTGTTACGAATTTGTTTGTAAATTTTTGTTGCGCAACAAAACGAAACCTAGGGATTACCAATTTCTTTCGATTGCATCAAGAAAACTGCAACAGGTCGCTGACGTTTCCCGATTCATCAAGCGCGAAAAAAATAATTCAAGCCGTTTTCGCTCAAATAAAACGTCCGTGTGTCAGCAGTTGACACCGGCATTTTCTACGGTTCAAATTGTGAACGCCTTATATGGAAGTTTCGTTGGAACCTTGACAGCGTTGCATAGCCGTGGGTCATCATGACAATAGCGATTCTCTATACAAGGATTTAAAAGGATTAGGGATGCAAAGCTTCTTCTCGCCGCGTTTCGCTTGGCGGGTGGGAGTTTGCAAAGATATTCGGCAATATGGTTTTGGTTGAATCCGCCACAAGAGGAGAGGGTGGCTTCGAAATAGGCCTTTGCGTGCGCGTCATCATTAGGCCAAAGATATAACTCAAAGGGAATCCTTTCTACGTCGATCATGCCATAGAGATATCCTCTTCTTTTGCAGAACGCGGCGAGATGAGTGTATTTGGCAATCGTTTCGTCTTGGCACATCCCAAGGATCGACTTCACTTCGAGAAAGGCGATTCGGCTGTCGTAAGTGTAGACGATGAAATCCGGATAGTAGGGCGATGGATTGTTTGCCCATGGCTTACGAAATGGGATGGCAAATGTTTGGCCATGTATCGCTTTGGCGAATCCGCTTGAGGCAAGGCTTTTAGCGATCTGAACCTCGGCAAGATCATTTAGAACGAGGTCGAAGCCATTGCTATCGATATGCAGCTTTCCTGTTGGAACGACTTTTGGATCATGAAGCGCAAGGAATTCTTGAAATGGGCGAGGCGAGCCCACGCCTGAGAAGACTTCCTCCCATTGGTCGGCTTCCTTTGTTAGGCCGTTATGGAATTTTAGAACAAGTTCGCGCATAGGAACATTTTGCCATCGGTAAGCGCAGAAAGCCAATTTCATGTATGATTTGGATATGGGCTATTACGAAGAACATGCCAAAGAATACGCAGAGCAATCCGCGAATGAGCCTATTCGCGAGGACCATGCGCGATTTTTGAGCATGGTTCCAAAAGGAGGACTCATATTGGATGTTGGGTTCGGCGGGGCGCGAAGTATGCTTTATTTTCAAAAGCATGGGAGACATGTATGCGGAATTGACACTTGCGAGCCCTTTGTGGAACGGGCCGCAAGCCTTGGGCTAGAGGTTAAGACACTTGATGTGCTTCAACTTGAGGAAAGAGAGAAATACGATGGGGTTTGGGCGTCAGCGAGTCTTCTTCATCTTAAGAAAGAGGATTTGCCAAAGGCCATTGACAACATCGCTAGGGCGCTTAAAAGCGGTGGAGCATTCTATTGCTCATTCAAATATGGCGATTCAGAACGCGAAGAAGGCGGACGACATTTCACCGATCTTCGCGATGGTGCGTTGCTGCGGGATCGATTTGAGATTCTGCGGGAGGATGTTAGCGAAGATGCCTTGGGTCGCGGAAACCGCTGGCTTAGTTTGCTTTGCAGAAAGAAAACTGCCGAAAATTGATGCACGTCCCTCTTGTTTTGATGGTAAGTGGTGCATCGCTTTGCTAAAGTAGTGCCGTTATGGAAATCGAAAAGATATCAAAAGCATGGGATTGGTCAAAAGCCGATGCCCCCGCTTGGCTCGAGCCAGCGAAAGAGGCTTTCTATCTTCTTGAGAGGTGGAAGAAGCAAGGAAAGAGCAGATTCATGGACTATGGATGCGGCCTTGGCCGGCATTCTCTTTTCTTCGCGCAACATGGGTTCAGCGTCAAGGCGTTTGACTTATCGCGTGAAGCGGTGAAGGAACTCCAAACTAAGGCTACTTCATTGCCAATCGAAGTGAAATATAGTGACATGCATCACGTGGATTACGAAGACGCATGCGTCGATTGTTTGCTTGCGTATCATGTCGTCTCCCATACGAACGAGGAAGGAATCCGCCTCGTCGCGAAAGAGATTTATCGCCTATTGGACCATGATGGAGAATTCTATCTCGACCTATGCGACCAATCGGGCTGGATGTTCACCAAATCCGGATATCCTCATTTAGATAAATCGACCGTGATCAGCCAAGAAGAGGGACCTGAATTTGGAATCCCCCATCTTTGCGTTACAAAAGAAATGGCGAAGGAGATCTTCGCCGATTTCGACATCCTCGAGATTGAGGAAAGAATTACTTATGATGGTGATCTCCGCGAGAGATATCGCCACTTTTGGATATTGGGGAAGAAACGCTAATTAAGCTTCCTTTGCGTTTTTGACGAAGAGCCTGATCTTTTCTGGGTTCTTTTGCGTATCGCCATTTGGAAGTTTATCGCTAGTTTTGGTAAACGAATCGACCCCATACGGGTGGGCGAATTGTATCGCTTCGGCAACGTTATCTGGTCCTAGTCCGCCCGCCATGATGACTTTGCATGGGGCTACCGCATCAATAATCGCTTTATCCACGCTCCAATCATGGGTGACTCCAGCAACTCCGATGGAGGTCATATTCGAAGCGATGGAATCGAGGATGATGTAGTCGCAGAAGCTCGCGAAGTACTTTGCCTTTTCAATCGCGCCTTCGCTAGGGATGCCAACGGCCTGCATAACCTCAAGCTTTGGCATCCTTTCTTTGAGGCGTTTTACCATGTCGGGATTCGCTTCAAGCTCATTCCCACAAATGTGAAGGATATCCGGATTTAGAAGGGGCGTGTATTCAAATATCGGCTGCTCATCTGCCGAGACGATGATCAAAACCTTGGTTGCGCGGTCCCCGATATAGTCGAAAATCGTCTTGCATGTATCGAAGTCTACTTCCCTCGGGCAACGGAATCCGGTGTCGAGGGCCACGCCGATGTTGTCGGCGCCCGCATCGAGGCACATCTTGGCCTCTTCGATGCTATGGATGGAATAGATTTGGGTGATCACGGTATCGCCTCCTTGAAATAGCATATCCGCTGGGCTTTCAAAGTAAAAGCGCAGAGCCTTGTCACCCTCTCCTAAGAGAAGGTGGGATTTCACAATAGGCCTTTAGGATCCCGCAGAGCGGCTTTCAACACCGGCCTATGCTTTCGAAACCCCGTAAGCAATTTGCGAGGGGAGCATATTGGCTTTGCGCACACCCATTATAACATGAAAGGCGATGAGGGATAGGAAACGATTCAATGAAAGTCAGTGTCCACTCGTTTTACGGAGACTTTGTTGGTCTACCTTTCGTATGGCGCCCATTTTCTTGTAGAAAAAAATGCATTTGTTCCTTATCCTTATTCCCGTGAAACGAGGCATCAGGATATGGAACTAAAAAGTAGTGTCGAAGGCAATGTGATCACCATTGTCCTTCCAGAAAGAATTGATACGCTTAACGCCAGCGAGGCCGAGGCTGCGATCAATGCGGCCCTTGATGCGAATTCCGGCTATCGCGAGGTCGTCCTCGACGCCTCAGAGCTGACCTATATCTCAAGCGTTGGCCTTCGCGTGATACTTCGTCTCAAGAGGTCGCACGATGATCTAAAAATCGTCGAAGTCGCAAGCGAACCCTATGAGGTCTTCGAGATGACGGGTTTCACCGAGATGATCTCCGTCACGAAGAAAATGAGGGAGGTTTCGATCGCGGGCTGCCCCATGATCGGGGAAGGCTATTATGGCCGCGTGTACCGCATTTCGCCCGACACCATCGTCAAGCATTATTACCGCGGGTCCCCGATCTCGGAGATCGACCGGGAAAGAAAACTTGCGAAATCCGCTTTCGTTTCAGGTGTTCCGACCGCAATTGCCTATGACGTAGTCAAGGTAAAAGAAGGAGGCTATGGCGCGGTTTACGAACTCATCGAAGCGAAAAGCCTCAAGAGCCTGATCCTTGGCGACCTCGATCACATGGACAAATACCTCGACCTTTACGCCGGGCTACTTAAGAAAATCGGATCCACCAAGGCTGATGAAAGCCTGCCCCGTTGCGCAGAGCTAGCAAAGAAGTGGCTGGATGCAGACAAAAAAGTGCTTTCGCCTTCGCTTTACGAGGCCATTAGCAAACTTCTCGATACGATTGCAGACGAAAACGTCCTCGTCCATGGCGATTGCCACTTCAAGAACATCTTCGTCCTCCCCGATGGCGAGCCGATCCTCATCGATATGGATTCCATTGAGCGTGGCGCGAGGATCTACGAATACGCCTCATTGTATATTGCCTATATTGCCTACGAACTCGATGATCCGGGCAATTCGCTCCGCTTCATGGGCGCCCCTGACGAGGTGCTTCACAAAATCTATCGCGGCATCCTTAGACGGATATTCGCGGATCGAAATGACGACGAGTTCGAATTGGCTATGAAAAAGATCGAGTTCCTCGGCAACGTCCACTTCCTAGAGAAGGCGCTTCGTGATGAGGATGGCGACGAATTCGGTCGCATCCCTCACACGATTGAGCGGATTGAGAAAGCGATCGACGGTCTGCAGGATCTGAAATTATTCTGATAACGGGAAGACGCGGCTTGCTCTATTAAGGAAAAATCTTTCAAAAATTTTCAGCGGATTTTCAAAAATCGGTCAATAGTGGCGGTTAGTTGGAAGATGATAGACCACAATGTAACCGCTTTCATTTTTGTCAAAATATGTTATTGAAATCCAAATGAATGGACAATCCGCTTTTCGCGAATAAAATGAGCCTATGGAAAACACAGAGCAAGAGAAACTGACCGCGCGGCAAAAGATTGGCCGGTTCTTTGCGAGGCGCTGGCTCGCGATGCTAATTTCGTTCGTCATAGGTCTCGTCGTGATGGTGATCTACAACGTTGCAAGAGGGAATTGGATTTTGCTCATTAATTACTGCAATGGAGCATTTATTGCAGGCTTTTCTCTTCTTTTGATCGCAATGCTTACGATTGTTTCCGACTCTGGTGGCTTTTACATCTTCTCCTATTTCTTCGCGCGTAAGAAGGATGAGCAAAACCACGTCGAGGATTTCTATGAGTACCAAGAGCGCAGAAAACAGAACCGCGAACAGCATCGCTTCACTTGGCTCCCATTTGTGATCGTCGGGGGCTTCTTTTTGCTTTTTTCCCTCATTTCTTTGCTAATTGTCACTTTATAGCATTGATTGCTTAATGAAAATTTTCCCTTGCATATTTTTGCATGGCGACTAAATTAAACGTACCTTCAACATCGTAAGCATTTGGAGGGACACGCATTTTATATATAAGGAGGCATCAAACATGCTAAACAAGAGAATGCTGATGGTGCTGTCTGGCGCGGTGCTGGCGCTCGTTTCCTGCGGCGCTCCCGCGGTCAGTTCACAGCCCACTTCATCCGTGACCCCACCTGCATCATCGGGAGATGCGCCTGAGGTTTCATCCGAAGTCGCTCCTGGGGTTTCATCCGAAATCCCACCTGAGGTTTCGTCCGAGGAAGAGACCCCGCTCGAGCTTGCTCAAGGCGTTCAGAATTACGTCTATGCTAGCAGCGAAGAGAGAACAAAGATCACCGCGATCCTCGAGAAATACGCGGTCGAGAACAAATTCTCTGGTCTCACCCTCTTCGGCGATGGCGGTTACGTTCTCTATAAGAGCTTCGTCAAGAAAGGCACCAACACCTATATTCCGGGATATGGATTCGGAATTCTTGCCGAAGGCGAATTGACCGCTGACCTCGCGGGCGAGAACAACCCTGCCTGGAAGCGTTATTGGCATACCTTCGAGACCGAGGACCCCGCGACCACCAATTACATGGACGACAAGGGCTCTGTCGTCGGAGACCTCATCGGCTATGACCATGGTTCCTATTTCGAAACTCAGATGAATGAGTTCGGTGACAATTACGAATGGGTTGGAAGCCTTGCGACCGTCGATCGCCCAATCGCCCTCGACGAGGATCCCGTCGACCATATCGCCACCAAATACCTGGTCCCAGTCAAGACCGGCTCGGCCCTCAAGTACGCGACCAATACCACGAATAATCTCCTTGCAGCTTATAATGGCCGCGAAGTCCAGCTCGAAGACTACGTCACTCCGTATAAGGTCTTTTACACCAAGGCGTATAACCTCGCCCGCTCGGCCGATAATCTCGATGGTGCCGGATCCATCAAGGGCTCCCGTGCCTACTACACCGCCTCTGAGACCGGTTTCAGCGAAGAGGCTTGGAAAAACATCGGCATCAAGGCTTATGTGGATGAAACCTATGGGCCTTCGCTCGAGTTTACCTTCAACCAGGCCTGCACTCCGTTCTACGCGATGTATTACCTCTCTAGCGGCATGTACGCTCCGGTCCCCGAGCAGTTCTTGCTCGACCTTGGCAGCAATAACCTTGCCAATGGCGTCAAACTGTGGGGCAAATACAGCGAGGACAAATCCCTGACTCCGCTCGATACCACGCTTTCGACTGGACCGTATGCCCTCGAAAGATGGGATCCGGACCAGCAGATCGTCTATAAGAAGAACCCGATGATCGATACTGGCAACCGCTACAAGATCGCCGGCGTCCACATCAACATCCTTCCCGCCGCAACCGAGGATGGCGAGGCTGCCCTTAGGGAATACGACGCTGACAAACTCCATGCAGCTGGCGTACCGCAAACTAAGCCCGAGCGCAGGACCGACCCCGAAGCAACGACTACGGTCGACTCCTCCACGACCAAGCTGAACCTCAACACCTGCGACGCAGAGACTTGGGAAGAACTATTCGGCGTCAATGGCACCATCACCAAAACCGCGAAAGAGGATTACTGGGAAGTCGAGCCTGCCATGCACAATAAGGACTTCGTCTCAGGACTTAGCTTCGCAATCGACAGGAAGTCGCTCGCTCAACTTGCCGGCCGCACCCCGACTGCCAATTACTTTGGAACGGCCTATATGTCCGATCCCGAGAACGGCATCTCCTACAATTCGACTCAGGCCCATATCGACGCCGTCGCTTCCGTCATGGAAGGCACCGATGGCTATGGTTACTCGCTAGAAAAGGCAAAAGCCTCTTTCAAGAGGGCTTCCGATCAGCTCATTGCCGATGGCGTCTATCACGAAGGCGACATAATCCACATCGAAATGGCTTGGCAGTCCTCCGTCAACGTCACTAACTGGGGCACTCCGATTGAAAATTACATCATGGATGCATGGGACGCTTCCGGCGCCACGCTGAACCTCCAGATTGATCACTGGTACAGCCCAACCTGGCAGGATGTCTACTATAAGAAGATGATGGTCGGCCAGTTCGATATCGGCCTTGGCGGCGTCGAGGGCAACACCTATGACCCGCTTAACTTCTTGGAAGTTCTAAAGTCCGACAACTCCTCCGGCTTCACCCTCAACTGGGGCTTGAACACCAATAAGGTTGATGACTCGATTGTCTATGACGGCAAAATCTGGTCCTTCGATGCCCTTTGGACTGCTGCCGACCATGGCGCTTATATCGAAGATGGCGCGATCGCCCCGATCGTCGGCGTTGGCGATATCTCGATGATCAGAAACGCCGATGGCAGCCTCCTCGTCACCGTCGAGGACATCAAGGAAGTCTTGACGGAAGGCGTCTTCAGCAAGCTATACACCTTCTGCCTCTATGGCGCAAATGACACTGATAAATACACCGACTACCAAGAAGTCTACGCCTACTTCGAAGGCTATAACGAGGCCAACGAACTCACTGGCGAGGACGCCGAGCTTGAGTTCTCGATCGACGAGAATGCTGTCCTAACCTGCACCTTCCCCGCCGAAGCGGTCGCTTACTTCGATGATCACAACGCCGTCTTGGGATTCGACTTCTACTTCATGACTCAACTCGGATCCGCTGATCCGGCAGTCGGAGTTGGAGGCCATCCTAACCTCAGCATCGAGGTCGAAGAGCTCCCTGCTATCCCCGCCGCCGAGTAACAAACGAGCGGAAACACAACTCAAAATCTCGTGAAACATCGAGTCGTAAGGATTAGCGCTGCAAAGGCGCTAATCCTTATGCTTTCTATAAGGAGGCTATATTAAGATGGGTAAATACGTCATAAAACGACTGCTTTTAGCCATTGTTACGACCTTCATAATCCTGTCGCTCACCTTCATTTTGATGAAACTATTGCCCTTTCAGAAGCCGCTTGGGACCGCAGGCGTCCAATATGGATACTACATGAACCAAGTCGGGCAGGGCTTCGTCATGGTTTTCGATACCCCGCAGGAAAACCTCGGCGGAATCGATGGGGCGCTATGGTACTATGAGATTCCCGGAACCAAGAGGGTCGAATATTTCTACCAAACTCCGGTGATGGTGCAGTATTTCCATTGGATTAAGAACATCGTGACCGAGTGGAACTGGGGCACTTCGACCTACATCATGCCTAACGTTGCCGCGACCAACATCATCTTGCAGCAGCTGCCGGTATCGATATCGATCAACATCCTTTCCGTCGTCTTCTCGGTCCCCATCGGCATAGCCTTGGGAATCTGGGCCGCCCTAAAAAAGAACAAGCCCACCGACAACATCATCTCTACCGCCGTCATGGTCTTCATCTCCGTGCCGAGCTTCGTCTTGATCACCTTTATCTTGCTCATATTCTCCTATAACCTCCATTGGCTTCCGACCCAATGGCCGAACCCAACCGATCCCGCTAGCGAAATCGCCAAGGGGTATATTATCCCGGTGTTCGTCTTGTCTTTCGGCTCTATCTGCGGATATTGCCGCTTCGTCAGGGCTGAGCTTTGCGAGGTCATGGAGTCCGAATACCTTCTCCTTGCCCGCACCAAAGGCCTAACGAAAAGGCAATCGATCCTCCGCCACGCGCTTCGCAACGCGATGGTCCCCGTCGTTCCTTCGATTCTTGCCGAGTTCATCGGCATCCTCGGCGGGTCGATGATCCTCGAAAGCCTCTATGGCATCCCAGGCATCGGCAGGCTTTTCATTCAGGCTTTGAACAAGAAGGACTACAACGTCCTTTTCGTCGACATGGCGCTATTCACCTCCATCTCCTTGGTGGCTGGCGTTTTGCTCGACTTGTCGTACGGATTCATCGATCCGCGCATCAGAATGGGGGCTAAGAAATAATGGAAAACAAAGATTTCAAGCATATCGACGCCTCCAAGTTCGAGTTCGTCAATCAGGAGGCTGGCGGCAAGATCCATGACGCTAAGCTTCAGACCAAGCCGACCACCTTCGCCAAAGACGCTTTGAAGCGCTTTGCGAAGAACAAATCCTCCGTCGTAGGCGCGATCATCATCGGCATCCTGCTCCTTGGAAGCTTTGCCTCTTTCTTCTCGCCCTATGACATCGACTCCCCACAAGCCTTGGAGACCTTCATCGAGCCGAAGCTATTTAACGCCGGCACCGGCTTCTGGGATGGGACAAAAGTCTATTCCCATCAACCTTACGACGGCCTTAACGACTGCCCGCAGGGCTACGATAAGGATGCGGTCGTCTGGATGAAGGTCGATGACTTCGAATACATCGACCAATATTACCAATACGCCGAAGGCGGATACATCCGCGTCACCTCGAAAAGCTATTACACCGGTTCGGAAGAAGCCAAATACAATAGCTCCTTCGTCTTCTATAGCTACCATCCCTTCACGATCACCAAAGACGGAGGCTACAAGCTGACCATCGCCATGGACCCAACCGATGGCATCGGCGGGGACGAGCTTTGCGAATTCCGTCTCTGCCTCATGGTCGGCAATACCTACCGCACCGCGACGAAATACGTCCTTCGCGACTGGTCCAAAGACTATTCCGAAGGCGAGTTCGACCTCTCGAAAGTGGTGGAGGAAGCCGGTGTTGACTCGCTCGACAACTGCCATATCTTCTTTGAAGGCGCGCCGAACGTGAGCGATAGCGCCTATTCCTATTTCCTCGTCGAGAAAGCGATCATCGAAAGCGAAGCCGCCGATGAGGAAACGAAGGAATTCCTTGCGGAAGCCTCTATCACCGACGCGAATTTCACCGCCGGAATCATGAAGGACAATGCCGGCGTCTTCCCAGATGGCTATTGGCAATCCAACGCCAATAAGCTCGTTTACCACGCTCGCAATCAGTTCGTGACCTTCTGTTATGACACCTACCTCGCCGCCTATGGCAAAAAGGAGATGGTGATCGGCCAAAGCATCATGCAGGATTACATCAAAAAGGGTTGGTGCAATTACGATTTCGACGTCGGCCCAGAATCATTCGAAATCCTTTCCGAACGCTGCCCAATCCTTGAGGTATACTCTCAGAGTTTCGATGAGCACGACCTAGTCTATCAGCTTGATACCCAAGTCACTTTTTGGCGTTACCGCGGCTTTTCCGAAATGCCGCGATACCTCTTCGGCACGGATTCGCAAGGCCGTGACTTGCTCACAGTCTGCCTCTCTTCGCTAAAGACCTCGCTGCTAGTGGCGATCATCTCCACGGCGATCTGCTTGGCCATCGGCTTAGTTTGGGGCGCAATCTCCGGCTATTTCGGTGGATGGACGGACCTCATCATGGAACGATTCACCGACATTCTTTCCGGCATCCCTTGGATCATCATGATGACGCTTATCATGCTTTTGCTGCGCAATAACGTCTTCACCTTTGCCTTCGCACTTTGCTTGACTGGCTGGATCGGAACCGCAAGCGGAACTAGAACCCAGTTCTACCGCTTCAAGGGCAGGGAATACGTCCTTGCCTCTCGCACTTTGGGTTCCAGCGATATGCGATTGATCTTCCGCCACATCCTGCCAAATGCCCTCGGGACTTTAGTCACCTCGTCTGTTCTCATGATCCCTAGCTGCATTTTCTCCGAGGCCTCGATCTCTTACCTTGGCCTAGGGCTGCAGGGGTCGCATAGTTTCGGTGTCATTCTTTCTGAGAATCAGGCCTTCATCTCGAAGATGCCGATCCTCATCGTCGTCCCGGCGGTCATCATCTCGCTACTAATGATTTCGTTCAACCTCTTCGGGAATGGCCTCCGCGACGCGCTTAACCCGACCCTCAAAGGAGGCGAGCAATAATGGAAGCCAAAGAAAAGGTAATCGAGGTTAAGGACCTCGTCATCTCGTTCAAGACTGACCACGGCGTCCTCAAGGCCGTGCGCGACGTCTCTTTCGACCTGTATCGCGGCGAAACCCTCTGCATCGTCGGCGAGTCCGGCTCTGGCAAATCCGTCACCTCGAAGGCGATCATGGGCATTTTGGCCGCGAACGCCGTCGTCGAAGGCGGCGAGATCATCTATCGCGGCGAGAACCTGCTCGAGGTCGCCGAAGAGGAATTCCACAAGATCCGCGGCCATAAGATCGGCATGATCTTCCAGGATCCGCTTTCCTCGCTTAACCCCATCGTCCGCATCGGGAAGCAAATCACCGAGGCGACCCTCATCAACTCCAACAAGCTGAAACTCATGTACGATGACCTCATCTCAGATGACCTCATCGCCTACAAGAACACCATCCAAAAAGGCAAGGCCCGCGCGGCTAAGCTTCGCGGAGAGGTTGAGGCGCGCGAGATCGACCTCAAGAGGCGCATCAACCAGAACGCCATCTCCGCCGCCGACATCAAGGCGGAGAAGAAGGCGATTAAACAGCAAAAACGGGAAAACGCTGCACAAATCCGCGAAATCGACCGCAAATCTAAAAGCGAGGCAGCCCCGTTAAAGAAGAAGCTCGACGCCACTAGGCGCGAAGCCAAGATCAAAGTCGCCGAATACAAAGCCGAGGTGAACCGCGAATACCGCGAGGAAGTCTTCCGCATCAAATCCGAATCCGCTTTGCCTGCGGAGAAGAAAAAGATGCTCGCCGAGGCCAAATTGGCCCGCACGGACAAACTCAAGATCACCAAGGCCGCCGCAAAGAAGAAGGCGCTTGAGATCATGAGGGAAGTCGGCATTCCCGAACCCGAAAGGCGATTCAGGCAGTATCCGTTCGAATTCTCCGGCGGCATGAGGCAGCGCATCGTCATCGCGATCGCCTTGACCGAGACCCCGGAGATCCTAATCTGCGATGAGCCGACGACTGCTTTGGACGTCACGATCCAAGGCCAGATCCTCGAACTCATCAAAAAGATCCAGAAGGACAGGAACCTCTCCGTCATCTTCATCACCCACGACCTCGGCGTCGTCGCCAACATGGCCGACCGCGTCGCCGTCATGTACGCTGGCAAGATCGTCGAATACGGCACGGCGAAGGAAATCTTTTTCGAGCCGAAGCACCCATACACCTGGGCACTGCTATCCTCGATCCCCGACGTCGATTCCAAGGAAAGGCTAGACGCCATCCCTGGCACCCCGCCGAACATGATCTACCCGCCGAAGGGCGATGCTTTCGCGGCGCGCTCCAAATACGCGATGAAGATCGATTTCGAGGAACAGCCCCCATTCTTCAAGGTGAGCGACACCCATTACGCCGCCACCTGGCTTCTCCACCCCGACGCGCCCAAGGTCGAGATGCCGAAAATCGTTTCCGAGCGCATCAAGAACTCCCTTGCCGCCTTCGAGGCGAGCCGCAGGGAAGCGGGAAAGGAGGAATAATCGATGGCTATCAGAAAAGACAACCGCGACCTTGATTTGGACATCATGGATGCGGTCCACCAGATCGATGAGCAAGACATCGCCCTAGATGATGAGCACGAAGATCTCGCAGGCGAAGCGATCGAAGATGAAAAATCCATTGCCCGCCTTGCGGAGGAAAAGGCCAAAGCGACCGCGGAAGAGGTCAAGAAGTACCGCATTCCCAAAAAGCTCAAGAGGCGTCCTGAACTACTCCAAAGCGACACCCTCCTAAGCGTCCGCCACCTGAAGGAGTATTTCTTCTTCGGCAGCAAGATCGCCAACGCAAAGCTCAAAGCCGTCTCCAACGTCTCCTTCGATGTGAAGAAAGGCGAGTGCTTCGGCATCGTCGGCGAATCCGGATGCGGCAAAACCACGACCGGCCGCACTTTAATCCGACTCTATGAGCCGACCTCTGGCTCCATCTATTACAAAGGCTATCGCGTCGGCGCTGGCGCTAGATGGAACAAAAAGGAGATCAAGTGGTCGCGAATCAAAGCGCGCAAAAAGATCAATGAGCTCAAAGCCCAAGCGGATGAGGAGATTGCTAAGCTCGATAAGAACTCCCCTGAGGCGGCTGAAATCCGCGCCAAATGCGATGCGGAATGCGCGGAGATTCGCGAACGCGTCAAAGAGAACGTCAAGATCCAAAAGAAAAAGATCAAGCAGATCAAATACGATCAGGCGCATTGCCCCAAGGCATTGATGTCCGAGATCCAGATGATCTTCCAAGACCCCGTCGATTCGCTCGACCCCAGAATGACCGTCGAGGATATCATCTCCGAAGGGCTCATCATCCAGAAAGACCATAAGCGTCAGAAGGAAATCGAGCGCGAGGAGATCGCTGAGATCATCAATGCAGCCAAGAAAGAGCGCGACGATGCTCTTGAGGATGCCCGCGCTCGCGGCGGTGCCTCTGAGGAAATCGCCCAGATCAAGGCCCAGTACAAGGAGAAGATCAAAGACTATGCCTTTGGCGCCTCTTTCCGCAAAAGGAAGGAGATCCGCAAGGAATATGCCCCAAAGTTCAAGAGCATCAAGAAGGATGTCTCGTTAAGCGACGAGGAGCGTCAAGAGGCTTATCTCAAACTGAAATCCGAGTATTCCGAGAAGATCTGCGCCACCTCTCCGATGCTAACGAGGAGAGCGAAGGCCAAATCGATCCGCCTTGAGGCGAAGACCAAAAAGGCCGCGGTCAAGAAAAACAAGGACCTTGGCGAGGTTGAGCGGAAGCAAGCCCTTGCCGACATCAAACTCACCAAGAAGGCGTCGTTGCGCCAAGTGTCGGTGCTTGGAGCCCGCAAGGCTGAGCGCCACAAAAAGGTCACGGAGGCCCTCGAAAGAGTTGGCCTTGTCGAGGAGCATGCGTCGCGTTATCCCCACGAATTCTCCGGTGGCCAGCGTCAGCGCATCGGCATCGCCCGCGCCCTTGTCATGAATCCGAAACTCCTGATTTGCGACGAGCCGATCTCGGCGCTTGACGTCTCGATCAGGGCTCAGGTCATCAACTTGCTGAATGAGCTTAGGGAAGAGATGGGCCTAACCGTCATCTTCATCGCCCACGACCTTTCCGTCGTCAAATACTTCTGCGACAGAATCATGGTCATGTATTTCGGCAAAGTGGTGGAGCTAGCAAGTTCTGACGAGCTATTCAAACATCCGCTTCATCCCTATACCAAAGCGCTGCTCTCGGCCATTCCTAAGCCGAATCCGCTGACGGAGAAGGAACGTGTGCGCATCGTCTATAATCCGGCGACCGCTCACGATTATTCCACTGATCGCCCAGAACTCCGCGAGGTCGCCCCTGGGCATCAGGTTTATTGCAACCTGAAGGAATTTGAGGAATATAAGAAACAGATCGCCGAGCTCGACGCAAAGGCCTCTGAATGATTCAATAAGCAAAAAGAAGCGAGGCGTGTATACGTATTCGCTTCTTTTTGTTTCAAGATGCCCCATGGCAAAAATTATAAAAAATAGAGATTTGCCTTCGCGCGGAAGCGCGCGGTGTGTTACCCTAATTGCATGGAACCGATTGCGATTGTTCGCCTCATATTGATTGGGCTGCTCCCACCCGCTGCCGCGGTTGGCTTTTATTTTTTGGAGAAGACGCGTTTCTTCGGCGGGCTGAAAAAGATATGGAAGCAGGTTATCGGTGGCGTCGTATTCGGCGGAATCTGCGTGCTTGCGACTGAATTTGGCTCCCCGTTTAACGGGGCAGTGCTCAATGTTAGGGATGCAGCGGCGGTGGTCGCTGGTCTTACATTCGGCTTGCCTGGAGGCGTGATAGCCGGACTCATTGGGGGCCTCGAGCGATTCGTTTCGGCCTACTGGAACAATACTTTCTACACGCAGATCGCTTGCTCTATCTCGACTTTCGTATCTGGCTTATCGGCTGGTTTGCTATCGGCTTTCGTCTTCAGCAAGGAGAAGCGTCCGAGCTGGGCCCATGGCCTTTTGGTTGGGCTAGTGACCGAAACGTTCCATATGGTCATGATCTTCTTGACCAATGCCAACAACCCGATTCAGGCTTTCGGGGTCGTGCGACTTCTCGGAAACAAGATGATCTCCGCGAACATGCTCTCGTCTTGTTTCGCGATGCTATTAGTCCAAATCATCGAATTCCTGCAAGGAGATGACAAAAAGATCCTAAGGAGGAAGAAAAAGGGCGATCGCCCGATCCGCGGCCTTTTGTCACTACGCCTAACCGTGATTAGCGTGGTGATGATCGCCGTGTCCGGCGCCTTGACCTATGGCTTGCAGAGTTCGAGCGCGAGCCGTAACACTAAGTCGCTTCTTTCACTTAACGTCGATGACGCGACGGCCGACATCGAGGACACTTCGGACAATAACTTGCTCTCCATGACGCGGAACGTCGCGGATATCATCGAGAAGAATTATGGCATGTACGGAACCGCTCCCGATGACGCCGATCTATCCGTCCTGCTACTAAGTTCCGGCGTATCCGAGATCCATTATGTGAACGCGAATGGAATCGTCGAGGCCTCAACCGAGGAATCATCGAAGGGCTACGACATGAAGTCTGGCGAGCAGTCCATGGAATTCATCGACGCGCTCAAAAATTATCCTTCCGAATATGCACAGTCCTATATGGAGACCTCGCAGGATTCCGACGTGAAAAAGAAATACGCTGGCGTTGCATTGTCTTTTGGCGGATTCGTGCAGACGGGATTAGACACCGACCGCTTCTATAGCTCGATTTCAGAAATCGTTCGCCAGGTCGTTCAGAATCGCCATATCGGCGAAAACGGCTATATGCTCGTGTGCGATGAATCGTTCACCATCTATTCCAATTTCGAAAGGTTCGATGGCAAATCCATCAGCGATTTCGGCTTCCCGAAAGAGTTCAAGGAAGACGATGAACTAAAAATGCTCCAAGCCAAGATCGGCGACGTGAGATCGTATTACATGTTCCGCTCCAACGAGGGCTTCTACATCATCGGCATCGTCGATGTGGATGAGATGCTCCTAAACCGCGACATGACCACATGGCTAGGCGTTTATCTCGAGATTATCGTCTTCTCCGGCTTATTCATCATGGTCTACGTCTCGGTTGACCGCCTTGTATTGCGCGACCTCGTGAAGGTGAATGATGACCTTGAACTCATCGCCCAAGGCGATTTGAATCAGAGGCTCGACGCGAACAAGACCGACGAAATGTCAGGCCTATCCAGATCGATTAACAAGACCGTGGATTCGCTGAAGGGCTATATCGAACTTGAGGCCACCCGTTACGATGAGGAATTGCGCTTAGGCAAACAGATTCAGCTCTCTTCTTTGCCTAGCAAGGTGGCGTATCTAAGGCGTCATGAGTTCGATATCTATGGCAACATGGTCACGGCGAAGCAAGTTGGAGGCGACTTCTACGATTACTTCATGCTTTCCGACCAAAAGGTGGCCTTCATGATCGCCGACGTATCCGGAAAAGGAATCCCAGCGGCCCTATTCATGATGAAGACGAAGTCGGTTCTCAAGGCGCTTGCCGAGAACGGACTCTCAGTCGAGGATATCTTTGAACGGGCGAATAACCGCATCTGCGAAGGCAATGAGACCGATACCTTCGTAACCGCCTGGATGGGCGTTTGCGACCTTGCGACCGGCAAGCTAGATTATGTGAATGCCGGCCATAATCCTCCTCTAGCTAGGATCAATGGCAAATATCAGTACCTCGACATGAAGCGCGACCTCGTCCTCGGGGCGATGGCCGGAATTCCATATAAGAAACAAACGATTCAACTCTCGCCACGCGACGTCATCTTCCTTTATACTGATGGCATAACCGAAGCGGAATCCGACCCCGATTGCTTCTTTGGCGAGAAGCGGTTGCTTGACCTATTGAATAACGGCGTCTCCACCAGAGACCCGGAGTTCATTTGCAAGGCGGTCGCAGAAGGGGTATCGGCTTTTGTAGGAGACCACGATCAAAGTGATGATATGACAATGGTGTGTTTCAGCTATTACGGCGATTCCAAGGATAGCCACTTCGAATTCGAGCCGACAGCGGAAGCGGTGGGCGACCTTTGCAACCGCGTGAGCGAGACGCTTGAGGAAAGCGGATTGAATCTCGTCTTGGTCAATAAGGTCAATCTCATCGTCGAGGAAGCGGCGGCCAACATCGCGTTCCACGCTTACGAAAAGAAAAAGGGCGTTGGAAAATTGGATGTCTCAATATCCGAAGCCCAGATCGTTTTGACCTTCTTCGATAGCGGCCCGGCGTTCAACCCGCTTGCCAAAGAAGACCCGGATATTCATCTCTCGGCAGAGGAACGTCCAATCGGTGGATTAGGCATCTTCATGATCAAGAAACTTGCCGACAAAGTCTATTATTCGTATCAGGAGCGGCAGAACATTCTGACCGTCATCATAAATCGCTGAGAAAGGAGCGGATTATGGAATTGAAGTACATCAACCAAGGCTGGAAATTGACCGTGGAAATGCCTCCGCGAGTCGACACAGGGAATATCTCTGAGGTGCAAAGCGCGCTTCAGGAGGTTCTCGACAAAAACGGCGGGGTGACCGATCTCGTTCTGGATTGTAGCGTCCTCACGTATATCTCCTCTGTTGGACTAAGGCTTTTGCTCTCCTTGAGGAAGACCTATCAAAAGATGGTTCTGACCAAGGTCAATCAAGAGATCTTCGACATCTTGGATATGACTGGATTCAGCTCTATCTTGGACATCGAAAGAGCCTAATCCGTTCGACCCATGTATCATTTTTGAGGAGCTAAATCATGGAAGTTTCAGGAAAGATTTTAGATGGCGCGCTAGTCATAGCCATGCCTCCGCGCATCGATACGACCAACGCGAATGAAGCGGAAGAAGCGATTACCGCCGTCATCGACGCCAATGGCGAATTCGATAAGCTGGTCCTTGATTGCGACAAGATGGAGTATATCTCGAGTGTGGGCCTTCGCGTTTTGCTTCGCTTAAAGAAGGCGCATGACGAATTTGAGCTGATCAACGTTTCGTCGGACGTCTACGATATCCTCGACATGACCGGATTCACGTCGATGATGGACGTCCAAAAGGCCTACAGGGTCGTTTCGATTGAAGGATGCCCGTTAATTGGATCCGGTTATTTCGGACGCGTGTATCGCATTTCCCCGGATTCGATCGTGAAGATGTATTTCCGCACGCCCGGCACCGCGATGCCGCTTAAGGAAAGGCAGCGCGCCAAGATGGCTTTCGTCCTTGGCATTCCAACCGCCATCTCCTATGAGGTCGTCAAAATCGCGGGAACCGAGGATACCTATGGCTCAATCTTTGAACTCGTCGATGCTGAGTCGATGGACGGAATCATGAAAGCCCACTCGGAGCGCGACGAAGAGATGGGCAAAATCTATGCCGGCTTGATGAAGACGATCTTCGATACGAAGGTCAATCCATCTGAGCTCCCATCCTATAAGGACTATACCCATGAATGGCTGGACGTGATTTCACCACATCTTGGACCAGAAATTAGCGAAAAAGTTGCAAAACTCTTAGATTCGATCCCTGATGATAACTATTTGATCCACGGCGATTGCCACATGAAGAACATCTTCGTGAGCAATGGCGAACCGATCCTCATCGACATGGAAACGATCTCGCGCGGTAACCACATCTTCGAATATGCGCCGGTCTACGGCTCCTTCTTCATTTATGAAATCGCTCACCCCGGGAACGATCTCGCATTCTTCGGCTTGCCTTTTGAAGTATGCAAACCGTTCTTCGAAAACGCGCTGGCCCACGTCTATCCAAACCTTAGCGATGAAGAACGCGAACAAATGTATCTGCAGCTTAGCTTCGTCGCCGCCTGCCTTATCCTTTATCGTGCCTTGTCCTTCACTCCTGATGACAACGACTTGATCGATACCTCGACGAAAATCATCAAAGAAGGCGTTGAAAAACTCGAGAAGCTTGGTCTCAAATAACCCTTTATTCGAACAAAGGAGTAGATAGGTAGCGATCGCCTGAATCCGGAAGGATGACGGCGATCTTTTTTCCTTTGTTCTCTGGGCGCTTAGCAAGAATGATCGCAGCTTCTATAGCGGCGCCAGAAGAAATGCCGACGGATATGCCTTGAGCTTTCGCGAATTCGCGACTGCGCTTAAATGCGGTTTCATCTTCGATCGCGATGACTTCGTCCATGATCCCGGTGTCGAGGATGGCTGGGACGAATCCCGCGCCGATGCCTTGGATTTTGTGCGGGCCTGCGTGCCCCTCACTGACTACAGGAGAGCCTTTTGGCTCAACGCCGATGATCTTGATTTCGGGGATCCTTTCCTTTAGGTATTTGCCAGTTCCAGTGACGGTTCCGCCTGTTCCGAATGCCGAGACGAGGAAATCTACGTGTCCATTTAGATCCATATAAATCTCAGGACCGGTGGTGCAATAGTGGGCTTCGACGTTAGCTGGATTATCGAATTGACCCAAAATAATGGACCCATGTATCTCTTTTTGCAGTTCTTCGGCTTTGGCGATCGCACCTTTCATGCCTTCGCTTCCAGAGGTCAAGACGATCTCTGCGCCATAGGCCTGAATCATTTTGCGCCGCTCGATCGACATGGTCTCCGGCATCACGATGATGACGCGATATCCTTTTGCAGCACCGATGGATGCAATGCCGATGCCAGTGTTTCCAGAGGTTGGCTCAATGATCGCTCCGCCTTCCTTTAGCAATCCCTTTTTCTCGGCGTCCGCAATCATGAACAAAGCGGCCCTATCCTTAATTGAACCAGTTGGGTTTAGGTATTCGAGCTTTGCGTATAGCTCTGCCACTAGCCCTTCTTGTTTTTCCAAATTCTTGGCTCGGAGCAGTGGTGTGCCCCCGATTAATTGTTCAGCGGATTCGTATAATGCCATGATTTTCTTCCTCGTAAGAATGCAACAATTATGAATTTGCTTCACTTGATTGCAAGCGATTTGAATGTAAAATCATGCCATGAAAAAGAAACCCCTATTCATTTTTGGCTGCGTCGCATTAGCCTCTTGTGCCTCCGCAAGCCCTCAGGTCATTTCCTCGGAAGCGAGCAAGCAAAATTCCGCTGATGCATCTTCTATTATTTCGGAGCGTGAGGCTCCGGCTTCTAGCGAATCATCCGATGCGCCCGGAGTAAACATTTTGACCCCAAGCGAAGAATTCCTTGAAGTATTCGACTTATCGTCCAAAGTCCAGATCAAATTGACTTTCGACGAGGATAGTTTGCATGATCTCTCTTATTATGGGGCGAACTTCAACCGAAAGTATTCCGACATCTATTTCCCTGGGCGAGTTGAAATCACGGTGAATGGGGCAAGCGAGACTTTTGAGGAAGCCGGCATTCGCATGAAAGGGAATACGAGCCGCAGGGAAATCTTGGATGAGCATGGGCAAATCTATCAGCCTTGCCACTTCAAGGTCTCACTCAAAGCCACTTTCGATGATGAACTTTACAATCTTCCGGAGTTTACGAAATACCGCCACGATTGGAGTTTGGAAACAGCGAATAGGGCAGAGCGGAAAGATAGGAATTTCCGCGGGATTGAGAAATTCGATTTGAAATATATCCCACGGAATCTAAATAGCGCCTATGGGCAGGAAATCTATGCCTATAATGCATTCCGCAGCGCAGGCCTACTTTCGCCACACGACAATTATTGCAAGGTCGTTATCTCAAATGGCGCGTCGTCACTAGAAGGCGACTACGAGATCATCGAGACCATCGATAAGCAGTTCTTGAAGCGCTACCTTGGGAAATCTGAATCCAAAGGGGACCTGTATAAATGCGTCTATGGTCCAATGGGGAAAGGAGACCAGACAAGATCAGGAGCGGTGGAAGCTGTTTACGATAGCGATGGTTTTACCTGTGGCGAACGAATCGCAAGAGGAAAGATCGGCGTGAAGGATCCATATGACGGCTATTTCCCTTGCTATGACCTAACGACGAATGATGACCTTGGGGAGGGAAGCGATTTCTCCAAAATGTCGGGTTTCATCAATGCGATGTGGAACGTGCGTTACAAGGCTGCGAGCCAGGAATTATTGGAATCCGTGCTGGACGTGGATTGGTTTTTGAAGTTTGAAGCGATCTCCTATCTGCTGGGTAACTTCGATGATCAGCGTAACAACTACAATAACTATTGCCTCTATTTCCTGCCTTCTTCTGGCAAGGCGCTTTACATCCCCTATGACTGGGATTGGTGCCTAGGGGCCGATATGGGCAGAGGAACCGCCGAATGGGGGCCTTACCGCGATCGCGATATAGAGGGAAATAAGATCGTCACGAATATCTATTTCAATACGATCTTCGATGACGAGAATCGCCATTCTTATTCCTTAGATTCCTATAAAGCCGCCTATGATCTCTACATCAAGCGTGGAATCGAGGATGGAGTGCTTGACGTCGATAATTATGACGCGCAACTATCTAACGCGCCTTCTACGGTCCGCGCTGAGCGCGAATCCGTCGCTCAATATATGGGCAATAAGAAAGCCGTCATAGAAAGGGAATACGGGTCCTTGTGAACATCCATCCCGATGTAAACTAAACTTTTCGTGTAGTGATCCTCCTTGCGAAGTGCTAAATGTGGATATGTTTGTTAGCGTAAGCAGCCTACACTAAGTCACGGGATTCGCAAGTTCCAGGGTCACTGCATATTGTCTATTTAAAGCAGTAATCCGTGGCGGACATGCATGTGTTTTTGACCTATTATTCCATGATGGAACGGAAGAATGACGGGAAGTCTAGGTCTTTGTTGTCGTTGTTCCCATCGTATATCGAACTTCCAAGTTTCAGCAAGCCTTTCGTTTCGTAATAAGCTAGTTCGACGTAATCGACTTCTTCTTCAAGGCGAATGCTCCAAGGATCGTCGATGGAAAGCGATGCGAGGCCCATCTGGTACATTGACTCGCATCGGAACAGGATATACATCGCTTTCATTGCGTTTTCTTGGTCGAACTCATGCCGTTCATCGCCTCTACTGATGATTAAGCGAAGCGGAGAACGCACGCCGAAAAGCGATGCGTAATACTCAAATGGCATGTCGATGGCGGAATCGACTTCGAGATTCGAAATCTCGTAAAGCGATATGGAGCCATTCGTCTTTACGGCAATTCGGTGGAAGGCGTTGCTTCCTTTAAGGTGATATAACTCGCCGGAAGGGAAGGAGAGGAAAAGCTGCTCAGTGGATTTATCGTAAGCGATTTGCTCTCCTATCTCGGATTCTTTAAGACTACGGACGAACGAATAATCGTAGAAGACAAAGATAGGAGCTTCCTCGTTTGTACCCGGCGCTACTTCGGTTGCAATTGATGTTTGGACTGCTACGGTGCTACTGGCGACGGCGACGTAGGAATCGATGTTTGCTGCATCGTTTGGAGCGGATTCAGACATGTTTTTGCCTCCGAATTGTAATCCAATGGGAATGGCGACGGAGGCGAGGATGAGCGTGGCAGCGACGGGGATTGCGATCTTAAACGGGAAGACAGTGGTTTTCGGCTCTTTGATGTACTTATCGAAATCGATGCGTGAGGCGATGGCGGAAAAATCGGGCTTTGGCCCATGTTGGCTGATGACTTTTTCGAATCGTTCCATTTCCTTAACCTCCTTTGTTGAATTCTTCCCGAAGCTTTTTGATGGCTCGCAGATATTTTGATTTAACCGTATTAGGCGAGTCGCCTTTCGCTCTAGCAATCTCCCTTAGGGGGACACCTTCAATCGCATGCTCATTGATCAATGCGATTTCGTCTTGGCTTAAGACGCGTTCCATGATCTCGATGAGCATCGATTCCTCGTTTGGCGGTCTTTCCGCGCCTCCGAGGATCTCATCGTCGAACTCGATTTGCTCCCGCATCTTCTTCGCCATGTTTATCGCAATGTTTTTGCTGGAGGTCGCGATGTAGTATTTGATCGACCCCTTTGGATTGAACCCCTCCAGATGGTTGAAGAAATTGATGAAGGCGTCGTTAGCCGCGTCCTCCACATCCTCTTTTGTATGGAGGTAATTCGAAGCGATGTAGCAGGCGAGCTTAAAATAAGTGGAATAGATGTCGGAGAACACCTTTTCCAGTGAACTTCTGTCGCCTTTTCTTAGGGCGGCTTCCAATCGCTTCTCGAGGCTCATTTGGTTCCGTCCATACAATGATACGAGGGAAGGCGTTGTTTGGGTGCAAAAAATAGTCTAAAGGAGAAATTGCCTTTTTAGCACTTTTTTAGCGGTTCCCTCTTTATAGTATTAGTGATAATACCAAGAAACGATTGGTGTGTAATATCGAAACGGATATCATCTATGAAAAAAGCAAACGCAATCCTCTACGTTTATGACAAAGTCATAGGCAATCAGAAGTTCAATCTTACCGACATCCAACGCGAACTCAATTGCTGCAAGAAAACCTCGATTCGTTACGTTGACGACATTCGCAAGCACATTGAGGCGACTCACCCGGGTGAGACTCTTCGCTATGATACGAAACTTAAGAGTTTCCGTATTGCGAAAAAAGCCTAACGCTTAGAATCGCGAATAGATCGCATGCCATTCCAGCCCTTTTCTGGGCTGGTTTATTTCTTTTTGCCAACGATGCAGTAGTGGGAATCCGATTCGCTGGCTTCCAAGATTTCGAATCGTTCAAGGAATGCTTTGGATTCCTCTTCAGGAGACAAAAGGCGACGCGAAACCGTATCGGGCACGTTTGCGTGATGAAGGTCTAACTCTTTTCGAGAAAGCGAATGGAGGATGGCGAATCTCCCACCTTGGCGGAGCGCCTTCCAAAGCGCCTTCTCAAGACGAGCGACCTCTAAGAAGTGAGGGAATGCGTTATAGATCACGACGACGTCATAGGCTTCTTTAAAATCCGTTTCGGTAAAGTCTGCGACCTGAAATTCGATACACGTCTCCCCTGAATACTTATTTTTGGCGATTTCGATCATCTTTGGCGATAGATCGATTCCAAGCACTTTGGTCTCGCTTAACGTGGCGAGTTTTTTGGTGATGATCCCCGTGCCGCAGGCAACGTCTAAAACGCGCTCTCCTTTCTCTATCCTTGCTTTTTTTAGCAACGCTAGGATCCGATCGGGTGGGACGCATTCCATATCGTCCCAATGCGGGGCGATGGATTCGAAAAAGTTCTTGATGTCGTTATTTTGTTCCACCGAATAGTGCCTCGACGCTTATTTTCTGATACCCCCCGAAACTCTGCGGGTATTGATAAATCTCATTGGCGAGCTCTTTGCCGTTGAAGGCCTTCGTGATCTCGTTGAGCTTTGCTTTGATGTCGATATCCGCGAAAGCCTCGGGATAATATATCTTTGCGGAATAGTAGGTATTCGCGAGATTGATCTCAAGGTTTGTGTAATAGGCGTTATAGGCCATGAGGAGATAGACTTCGCCACTTGCAACCGCCTTGCATCCTTCAAACATCGTAGGATCTTCCGCGTAAAGCGGGCGGATGTTTTTGACGGCCGCGGCATCGACGAACATGGCGTCGATATCCTTGTAGGCGCTTACTAGATTTTCTTTGTCGATCGATTGGATTCCAGGATTAGACAAAAGCGAATCGGCGATGTTAGTGATATGGGCGACGTTGAATGGCTCGAAATTCTTTGCGGTCATGAGGTGGTTGGTGGTGCCCCAATTGCCAAGCCCGCAGATATAGGCCTTCTTTTCGCTAGTTAGGTTT
>CACYCS010000053.1 GCA_902773005.1 uncultured Erysipelotrichaceae bacterium | reverse complement strand
TGATAGGCGCGGGGTCGGTCGTCACGAAAGACGTTCCCGAAAGTTGCGTCGTGGCAGGCAATCCCGCAAGGATCATCCGCTATTTGACGTCATTGGAATAGGCGCTGGCCTAAGCTTAACGATAACCAAAGGCCCTGCTATCGGCGGGACCTTTTTCTAAAGCAATTTCGTATTCGTCTTTGAATTCCGTACTCATTTTCGTTTGCCTCCAAAGCTTCCTCAAGCACGCTTTATCACGAAACTGCAATGTTTTAACTAGCGTTTTATCACGAAACTGCAAGCAATCAGGTAGTGGTTTATCACGAAACTGAAAAGAATCTGACCCTAGAATGGGTGGATCCGCAAAAAGAAAAACACACAAAAAGATAGACGGCATCGAAGGATTGGATGAGATTATAAAGGTCTGGCACCAAATCTATGGATTACTTCGTGTCAAGCCTTGCCTTAAAGCGGATTTCTTTGGCTCTGGTTTCGCTCATGAGATGGAAGTTGCATTCATCTTTTCCTTCGGCCTTGTCGAAATAATAGAACCAGTACATCGGGCATTCCTCGATAAGGCCATTTGGTGAGCGCGGCATTTTCCAACCTAGAGTTTTATTTTCCAAAACCCTTGTTTTTCGCCCATAAAAAATACGAAGTTAAGGTTTCATCGAAACTATTTATTTTCCATTTATTTTCCATTTATTTTCTTTTTATTTTCCAATATACTATTTTCATTAAAGAAAAATGTAGGAGGCAACAAATCATGAACGAAGAAGCTTCCAGAAGGCTATTGACTGCGTTGCTCGCAGAAGATAGTGAAAGTGAGTGGCTTGAATTCAAGGCAAACAACCTCTCCCCGGAAGTCATGGGTGAAAGGATCTCCGCTCTTTCGAACATGGCCGCGCTTTCAAACCGCGCCTATGCCTATTTGGTTTACGGGATTTCCGATGACAAGAAAGTCGTCGGGACTACTTTCGATTTAATCAAAGACAAAGTGGGCAACGAGATGTTGAAACCGCATCTAGAGGCATTAGTTGACCCTAAGCTCAGCATTTTGCCGATTCCTGTTGCCATCGAAGGCAAAAGGGTCGTGATTTTGAGGATTCCGTCGGCAAAATGGATCCCAACTTCCTTCAGAGGCGAGCCTTATTGCCGCGTCGGAAGCGCGACAAAGCTTCTTTCCTCGCGTCCAGATATCCTAAGCGAACTCATGAAGAGCCTCGAAACAAGCAAGCGCGAGCTCCATATCGTAAAGCAAGGGTTATCCGCTGACGAGGTTTTTTCCGCGCTTGACGTGACCGCATATTATGACCTATTTGGCATCTACTTGCCCAAGAAAGAGGAAATGCTAAGGAAATTCGCTGAGGAAAGATTCTTGATTCACGAAGACGATGGGTCTTTCTCGATCACCCTTCTTGGAGCGGTCTGCTTCGCAAAGCGCCTTAGCGACTTCCCCGCTTTGTCTAAGCGCATCGTCCGCTTCGTCACCTACTCGACGCCAAATAGAATCGATGGGGAGGACGAACGATTCTTCGAAAAGGGGTATGCTCTTTCTTTCGTTGAGATTCTCGATGCGATCATCCACCACTACCGCAAGGAGAAATTCGAAGGCGCAATGCGCGTTCGCCTTGACCCATACGGGGAGATCACTCTCCGCGAAGCGCTGGCCAACATGATGATCCATGGCGACCTATTCGCCAGAGGAAGCGGACCGCTCATCGAAGCTTTTCCGAATCGCCTAGAATTCTCTAACCCCGGCGCCCTTCGTTTTGACGTCGATCGAATCATAGACGTTTCCCCTGATGCAACAAACGAGCTTCTCGCCGATTTCATGCATCGGCTAGGAATCGGGGACGAACGCGGATCGGGATTTGACAAGATGCTTCTTGAGTCGGAAAGGCGCTACGCGCCATCCCCATTGGTTGAGAATAAGCCAAACGGTGTTTCGCTCACATTGTTCCCTCCTACCCCATACGGCGAAGAGAGGGGAATCGACATTGAGCGGGACATCTATTGCCATTGCTGCCTTCGCTACCTAAGTGGGGAAGCGATGACGAATGCGAGCCTTCGCGAAAGGTATGGACTTGGCGAAGACAAAACGGTCGAGATCTCCAAGCGCATCCGCGCCCTCGTCGATAAGGGGCGAATCAAAATCGTCGAAGGCTCCTCTAGGAAGAAGATGGAATACATCCCCTACTGGGCTTAGTCGAGCATCGATCAATGCGCAGGCTTTGCACCTGCGCTTTTATTTTCCAAAAGCCTTGTTTTTCGCCCATAAAAAATACGAAGTTAAGGTTTCATCGAAACTATTTATTTTCCATTTATTTTCCATTTATTTTCCAGCGGCTTATCGAGGTGTCTAAATCAGCCCTCGTGAAATAGAAAAATCCTGAGGTTTTTTGCGATTTGAGATTAATAAAGGAACCGTTTCCCGTTATTATATAGATGGATATATGGACCACTTGAAGAACGAGATAACGATTTCGGCGAAGAAAAGCGAAACCGCGAAGGTCGTCGATTCGATTTCAGATTTGCTATTCAACAATGGCGTCGACTTTTCGACCTGCAGCAAAATCGGAATCGCCTTGGAAGAGGTCCTCGTGAACGTCGCTTCTTACGCCTATGAGGACGAGCAAGGAAGCATCGTCATCGAATATGAATTGGTCACCTCCCCTAGCAAGGAGATTTCGCTCACCATCATCGATTCGGGCAAGGAATTCGATCCTTTAGCCAAGGAAGACCCCAATATCGTGACCCTCTACGAAGAAAAAAAGATCGGCGGGCTAGGCATTTACCTAACCAAGCAGATCATGGATGAGGTGAGTTACGAAAGGAAAGACGGGAAGAACATCCTCTTTCTTAAGAAGAGGATCTAAATCCTTAGACGCCGACTTCCCATTGATGGCCGCAGCTCTTGCAGGTCAAATAATAGCCATACACGCGATGGGCGAAAGCCCTCGCGCGTTTATTGTATTCGGTTGAGCCGCAGGCGGGGCATTGGATGGGATCTTTCGTGCAGGCGCCGCCGGAAACGGCTTCTAGTTGGTCTTCGGAAAGCTCAATGCCTTCCTCTTTGGCGAGCTTAAGCACTTCTTCTGGCGAAGAGCAGGCCTTGACCTTGGCGATTTGCTCCTCGCTTAGGCCGCGAAGCAATTCCTCTTTCATGGAATGGGCCTTATTTTCTTTCGATCGTGATGATGGTCTGGAAGCCCACCATGACGAAGATGTCGTTGATGTCGTTCGGGACCCTCTTCAAGACGATGTCATTGTACCTTTGCTTCAGGGACATGATGATGCGTAGCCCTGCCGAGGAGATGTATTTCAGATCGTTGAAATCCAAGGCGAGGTGAGAGAATTTCGCCGCCTCGACGATGCCGTTGATCTCCTTTTCGACGGCATCGGCGTTATAGGAATTGAGCTGGCCCTCGAGATAGATGGTCAGGGTGTCGTTTTCAAGATTGTGTTTCATATATGCATTTCCTTTCTATTAGTTATCAAGCCTTTGGCGATTGACGAGCTCAGCGAACTTGCCGTTTTTCTCAATGAGCGTCTTGTAATCGCCCTCTTCGATGATTTTGCCGCCTTCGAGCATGATGATACGATCCGCGCTCTTGATGGTGGAAAGTCTATGGGCGATGACGATTCTCGTGCAATTGAGACGGTCGATCGATTCGGTGATGCTCTTCTGGGTTTTGTTGTCGAGGGCGCTCGTGGCCTCATCGAAGATCAATATCTTCGGATGGTGGACGATGGCCCTGGCGATCATGATCCTTTGCTTCTGGCCGCCGGAGATGCCGCCTTGGCCTTCGGAGATCACGGTCTTCATCCCCATCGGCATGTGGCGGATATCGTCGGCGATATTGGCGATTTCCGCAGCGGCCCAGGCATCTTCTTCCTTGAGGTTCGGGGCGGAGATGATGATGTTCGAGAAGATGTCGGCGTGGAACAGGGTGCCGCTTTGCATGACGGTGCCGATGTTTCGTCTTAATGACACCAAATCGAGGTCATTGATGTTTTCCCCGTCGAAGCTTACGCTTCCTTCAAGCGGCTTCTCAAATCCTAATAGAAGCCTCACCAAGGTCGATTTGCCGCATCCAGTCTGCCCGACGATCGCGACGTATTCGCCTTCTTTGATCTCTAGGTTCAGGTGGTTCAGGATAAGCGGCCCATTATCGACGTATTTGAACGATACGTCTTCGAGCTTGATGTTGCCGCTGATCGACTCGATGACCTTCTTGCCGGTTACGACTTCTGGCTCGGTCTCTAGGATCGGCCTTGCCATATTGAAGACTGGGCCAATCGAAGTAAGGGTCCCGACCATCGAGGTAAGCGAAGCGAAGGCCCCGGAAAGCACGCCATAGCTCGTGACGAAGGCCATGTAGCTTCCGGCATCGAGTTTGTAGCTCGCGGCGACATAGTAGATCGCGACGTTGCCCGCAAGGGTGATGAATAAGCTGATCGCGGTCTGCAATCGGATGATAAGAGGCGGGTGATAGATGAGTTTTGCCGAGCGCGCATAGGAAGCGGCCCATTTGGCAAAGACCCTCTTCTCCGATCCGGAAAGCCTGATCTTCTGGATGCCGTTGATCATTTCGTAGGTAAGGCCGGATTGCTTGGAGGAGAGCTCCAGCGACTTCGCGGTGTGGTTCTTCTGGACGATCGAGGTAACCAAGGAGAAGCCCGTCGTGATGACCAAGATGATGACGACCGGAAGGATAAGGGGAGCGGCGAATCCCGCCATCTGGAAGATGTAAGACAAGGACATCACGAACGAGATGATGGTCATGAACACGCCATTGATCAAGATGCTCGCAAGGCTGATGACGCTAGTGAATCTCGAGGTGAGCTCGCCGGTATTGTATTTCTTGAAGAAGGATGCGGGGAGGGTGAGGACGCGCATCATCGTCGCTTCCTTGATCGCCTTGCCGACCTTGGTCACGACCCGGGTATTGACGTAGCCTTGGAGGGCTTTGACGAGCAAAGTGCCCACCGCTGCCGCGATCACGAAGGCGGAGGTCGAAATGAATAGCCCGATATCGCTTGTCCCCTTTTGGACGACTTCACCGGTCAATTTTTGGGTCAAATAAGGCAGCAATAGCCCTACCCCAGCCGCGGCCGCATACATCGCGATCAACAAGACGATGTCCCAAACCGAGATGGATTTGGCGATATAGCGGATGTATTCCCGAATCGAGACTTTGGTGTTAGGAAGCGGCCGGTAGAAGAGATAGGCGTCGATTTCGAAGCGGTTGATGAGCTCCGCCTTGATCTTGACCTTCTTTCCGGTCTGGTAATTGATGTAATAGTATTCGTCTTTGCCATGCGGGAAGAGGATGACGGGGATATTGTGGAGGAAGGTGAAGATCAAAATCGGCGACTTGGTGTCGTGGACGTATTCGTCATTGAGCTCCACCTTGCGGTATTCGATGTCATATTGCTTCAAGGCGTAGTTCAATTTGTCCTTGAAGTTGGTGATATTGGCTGGAATATCGACCATCTGGTGACGGAAATGGGCAAGGATCTGCGAGATCGCGTAATTCTCCCTTAACGCCTCTTCGCTCAGATTCTTCTTGTTGTCGATCTTGAGCCCGGCAAGCGACATGAAAGAATCTTCGAACGATTGGTTGTCGAGACGCTTCCTTTTCTTTACCTGTTCTTCAAACCAGCCCACGATTCTCTCCCTTATTCATTGGTGACGAGGTCATAGTAATAGCCTTTTAGCTCCATGAGCTCGTCATGCGTGCCGCGCTCCACGACATTACCGTGAGACAAAACCACGATGAGATCAGCATCTCTGATGGTGGAAAGCCTATGGGCGATGACGATGGTCGTGATGCCTCTGGCCTTGATCGCCTTAACGACGTCGTATTCGGTCTTGGCATCGAGCGCGCTAGTGGCCTCGTCCAAGATGATGATGCTAGGATCCATGGCCAAGGAACGCGCGATCTCCAGTCGCTGCTTCTCGCCGCCCGAGAAGTTTTTGCCGCCTTCTAGAACAAGGGCGTTATATTGGCCATCGCGTGCCATGATCTTCTCGTGGATCTGGGCGTCGTTGCAGGCCATGATTGCTTCATAGTCCTCGATCGATTCGTCCCACATCTTCACGTTGTTCATGATCGTGTCTTCATAAAGGGTGATGTCCTGGTCGACGACCGCGATCGAAGAAGTGAAGATCTCGTGGTCGATTTCCTCGATTTTCTTGCCATTGAAGATAATCTCGCCGCTCCAGGGGGAGTATAGGCCGGAGATCAGTTTGGACAAAGTCGATTTGCCGCTCCCTGTGGAGCCAACGATCGCGATCTTCTGCCCTTGCTTGATGGTCAAATTGAAATCGGTGATGACGGGTCTATCCAAAATCGAATACCCGAAGGTGATGTTTCTGAGCTCGAGGTCGCCTTTGATCTTGGAATAGTCATCGGTCTCGATGGACCTAGTGACGTTTTTGTCGAGCGGATATTCCAAGACGTCATCGACCCTTTCCATCGAGGTGCGCATCTCTTGGAGGGTCTGCCCGCTATTGATGAGCGTGTTCGCCGGGGAAAGGAAAGCGGTGAGCAAGCCTTGGAAAGCCAAGATCGAGCCAACCGTGAAATTCCCCATTATCGTATAGTAGACGCCAAGGATCATGACCGCGTAATTCGCCACGGAAGAGACGATCATCGGGACGATGCCGAGGAATTGGTTGATTTTCGCGAGCCGTAATTGGCTATTGACCACGTCATTCTGCACTTCCGACCACGAGGAGAAATAGGTGTTCTCGGCGCCGTTTGACTTGATGGTCTCGACCATCTCGATGCCTTTGGCGGTCATCGCGGAGAGCTTCGCGTTGTCTCTAGCCTGGACGCGGGAGATATTGACCCTGACCTTGGAGATATAATGCGACAGGAAGGAATTCAAGACGATCGTCGCGACGCCGACGAGGGTCAAGATCCAGCTCTTGGTGATCATGATCACGAGGTAGACGACGATCATGATCGCGTTGAAGAGGATCGGGGCGAAGACGTTGACGAGGGTTTCGGCGACGGTCGCGTTCTCGTTTTGTCTCGATTGCAGGTCCCCCACCATTCGCTGGGAGAAGAAATCGATCGGGAGGCGGAGCAATCGCCACATGTAAGTCGTTGAGCCGATCAAATCCAATTTGCCCCTTATCTTATATTCATATAAGGCCTGGACGACGCTAACGAGGACTTGGAGTATCCCAATGCCCGCCACGATATAGATGAATGGCAATAGCCAATCGGGGTTATTCCCGTCCAGAAGATAATCGACGAACACCTGATTGGTCGCAGGCGTGATGATGGTAAAGAGATAGGCGATGATCGTGGTGATCGAGAAGAAGGCGATGAGGCCAGCCGCCCCTTTTAGGCGCTTCTTGGCGAAGGTGAAGATCGATTTCCTCTTGCCGCTAGGGACGAAATCCTCGCCGGGCCAGATCTCTAGGAAGATGCCGGTATAGAATTTGTCGAAGGTCTCTAGGTCCATCTTCACTAGCCCTTTTGCCGGGTCATTGAGGATCGCCTTGTTGCCGCGGATTCCGTTCATGACGACGAAATGCCCGCCATTCCAGTGGATGATCGCGGGGAAGTGGCCTTTTTCCTTGATCTTCTTGACGCTATAGGCAAAGCCTTTGGTCTTAAAGCCGTATTTGGCGGCCGCGCGAAGGATGTTCTTGGCGTTGCTGCCGTTGCGTGAGACGCCGCAATCGACCCTCACTTCCTCTAGCGGAACCCATTTGCCGTAATAGGCCATGATCATCGTCAAAGAGGCGGCGCCGCATTCTAGGGCTTCCAGCTGCATGACGATGGGCACATTGGCCACGCCTTTGGATATGGGATGCTTGATCTTGTCCTTCATCTTTCAGTTCCCAAAAACGAACGAGATCGGCTTCTTTTCTTCGACCACGACGTAATATTTGTAATTGCCTTCGCTTAATTCGAACTTAGAAACGACCGGGGTTTTATCCTCGGCGAACGAAGTGATCTCGCCTTGCTTGTCGTTAATGTAGACGGCCTGCCCGACCTTGAGTTTGATTAGGTCGTTGGCGTCAACCGTAAGGGTCGCGACCCCGGCATCATCGATATGGGCGTCCCCGCTGACCCTGATCTTCAGCTTATAGATCGAGCCCCATGCGAAAAAGGCGATGAGCATCGCGGAGATGACTCCAAGCACGATCCAAGTGAAGACGGAGGTGCTTTGCAAATGCTTGTTGAGCTCTTCTGGGCCAGAAATCTTGCTCGGGGTTTTCTTCATGGTGTTTATTTTCCTATATTTTCTTAAAAAAATATATGGAGGAAATGAATCTTTTGAGGGCGATGGAGGCTTGATTGATTGGTAAGCAGCCTGAAATCAATCGATATCGAGCGGTTTCGCGTTCCTCCATTCCGATAGTGCGTCCGTGACTTTTTCGTACCACCCGTTCTCGAAGAAGATGCATTTGGTGATGTCCTCGTGATAGAAATCGACGTCTTTGGAGGAATATAGCAGCCCAAGCGCGGGGCAGCCTCCGGTGCAGGCTTTGTAGTATTTGCAGTTGCCGCATTTGTCGTTTTCTAGGATTTGCTTTAGTAGCGGCGCCATCGCGAGATCTAGGTAGGGGCTATTTTGGACCAATTGCTTCAATGGGGTCTTGAACAGGTTCCCTAGGCTAATGTTCTTCTCGAGGAAATAGCCTGACATCTGCAAGCATGGCACCACTTCCCCGCCGCTAGAAACCGCGATCATGCCGCGATTTCCCTTGCACATTGGGATGCGGATATTGAATTCCTTCTTCGAGCAAAGAATCGGCACAAGCTCATACATCCGATTCCCAGGGAGCAAGCGGATGAATTGCCAAATGTCGATCACCATCCCCATCTTGGAATGGATGTAGAACTTCGAGAACTCGAGCATCCGCTCGTAATATTCTTCGATGGCCAAGCTGGAATTCGGGGAATTCTTCTCCCAGCGCGGGGCCTCGGTCGTGCGGATGATCCTCATCTCCTCGACGCCAATGCTATCAAGAAGCTCGGCCGTGGGCTTCATCGAGTCGATGTTTTTGCGGTTCACCTGCACCTGCGCCTTCACCCGGAAGCCATTTCGGATGCAAAGCTTGATCGCGTTTAGCGTGAGTTCCTCGGCTTTGGGGTGTTGCCTGATCCAATTATGATACCCGATGCCGTCGAAAGAAATCTTGATTAGTGGCGCGCAGCCTATCTTCTTGAACTCGTCTAGCATCCTCTGATTGATGAGTAGTCCATTGGTGTTCAGCTCGAAGATCATCATGTCGCGGGCATAGATCTCTCTCACGATGTCGAGGAAGCGCGGATGGACGAGGGGTTCGCCACCGGTGATCGTGAAGGCATGGACGCCGATATCGCGGGCCTGATCGAGGATATCGATGATCTGCTCATAGGTTAGTTCGGTATTGAGTGGCGCGTTGTCCTTCGCGTTGAAGCAATGGAGGCAATTGAGGTTGCACTTCCCGGTGATCATGAGGTTCATGCGCGGGAAATAGTAATTGTCATACTCCTTGAGCTTCGACCATTCGCTTGGCGAGTTTCCTTTTTCGCAGGGCTCGATGTAGTTCTCAGTCAATAGGTTCACGAGGAAGGGGCTGCGCGGGATATCGTGCTCGCCATCGCAATTCAAAAGGATGTCGAATTCCTTTTGGGGCACCCCCACTGCCCGGTCCATTCCCTTGATGTAGACCGCGCGGTCGACGTACCTCCACTTCCTTAACGCCACATGATCTTTCAATCGATAATACATAATTAGCCTCTCTTCGCCTTTTCGGCCATATTGTCCAAACTCTTTTTCTGACGGCGGTACACCGCGAGGATGACGTCAATCAATTCCTCGGAATAGAAATCGCTTTTGGATAGATACTCCTTGATCTCATCTTCGAACCCTTCGATTTTTTGCGGGTCGTACCAGGAATAATCCCATTTCTCGTCCAGCATCCCATAGGCGAAATAGACTAGAAGCAGGCTTCCTTTATCGAGTCTCGATAGGAACTGCCGTCCTTTTTCGGTCCCTCCGAACGCCCCGGCGAGATCATAGATCGGGGCGACTCTGCTATTGCCGGTATTGAGATTTCGGATCATCGAGATGTTATTGAAATGGAAATCGTTCACGAACGCGAGCGTCCTAAGGCACATCATCTTGACGTAAGTCTGGTAGACGTCCTCGAATCCGCCTTCGCGAAGCGCGTTCAATAGGGTATCGACGTGGTCGCGGTTTTTCTTGTCCAAAAGGCTTAGCTCGACGATATGCTCGGGCAAAGCATGCGCCAAAGGAATGAGTTCCTCATCGATATTCACGAGGCACTTCGAGACCGAGGCGAATTGGCCATTCGCCTCCTTCAGCTCATAATGAAGCACTTCGTCTTCGCCGAATAATCGCCTTGCCAAATGCGATGCCAGCACTTCGCCTAGCGACTCTTCGCCATGTCCTTTATGGATTCCTAGTTTCCATAAATAGGGGCCATCTTCCTCGTTTATCCAGGCTTTCGCGGCCCAGCCAGGAGTCGTAACGTCAGGCACGTTGAGGCTCACTTCTTCTAGCGATTCGTAATCGGATCGAAGGATCGCTTTGCCAAAAGAATCGTCGAATCCATTCTCGAAGAAATTGATGTCTTCGTAATGAAGATTCTCATCGACCCTCTTGTACCAATAATGGTCGGACAAGGATAAGCCATGGCCTTTGAAGGAGAGCTCGAGCCCGCTTATGGATTTCGTCCTTTTCAGGATTTCGAAGTAATCCCACCTGTTCGGGGATATGCAACGCGAATTCAAGAACTTGATGAGTTCGTAGTCGCGTTCTTGTGGGTCGGTCTCGTTCGCTATTCCGACCGGAGCTTTCCTAAACGCGGAGAGTCCCTCGATGAATTGCGCGTGGATCTTCTCCCCAAAGGAGACTTCAAAAAGAAGGATCTCCTCGTTTTTTAGCATCAAGACGAACTTTTCCATTGCTTCCAAAAACGCATCATTTGATCGTTAGGACCATCATCGTGATGTCATCGAATTGGGGCGCGCCGGCGGAGAATTCGGCGATGTCTTTGAAGATGGCGTCGATCACCTCTTCCTCGTCCTTATCGATGCTCTCATTGAAGATCTTCATCAGACGTTCTTCGCCATAAAGCTCGTCTTTGGTGTTATGCGCCTCGGTTACGCCATCGGTATAAAGCAAGATGCGGTCCCCTTTCTCGACTTGGATCTTGTTGCTCTTATAGGGGATGTCCTTCATGACGCCGAGAAAAAGCCCATCGACGTTTTTGACGTAGCTCGCCCCGCTTCCCGCCTTATAGAAAATAGGATAGGTGTGGCCGGCGTTCGTGAATTGGAGGGTCATGGTGCTTATGTCGAGGATCGCGATCCAAGAGGTCGCGAACATCGTCGCCTTGTTTCCTTCCTGGAGGCGGTTGTTCGAGCGCTGGAAGATCTCGGCGGTGTCGTCATAGATGAGGGCGTGGTCCTTGATGACGGTTTTGGCGGTCATCATGAATAGCGCAGCCGGGGTGCCTTTCCCGCTCACATCGGCTGCTAAGAAGCAAATGCGATGGTCATCGAGCGGGAAATAGTCATAGAAGTCGCCGCCGACTTCTTTCGCGGTGTCCATTGAGGCGCGGATGGCGATGCCGAATTTATCTTCGAAATGGGGATTCGATGGCGGCAACGCGCTCATCTGGATATTCGAGGCGATCTTCAGATCCGCCTCCACTTCCTTCATCTTGGTCTCGGAATCAACGAGCAGGATGGAGTTCAGGTTGGAGATCAGGAACATGAGCGCGAGGGCCAAAGAAAGCGAGGTGTCGACATAAAGGCTTTCGAATCCCATGATCACTATCTGGATGACCCAGAATAGAGGCGCGATGATGTTGAAGCCGATCAATAGGAAGGTGATCTTCTTCTGCAGCTTATTCTCCTTGCCTTTGTTCTTGACCGCCCTATAGATCGCGACGATAAGCGAGGACCCGATGTAAGAGAAGATGACGATCGGGAACAATACCTCGAACATGATCTCTTCCACAAGCACCCCATCCTCGCCCATTGAGAAAAGCAAACCCGTCCAAGGCGTGGTGACGGCAATGATGAAATAGGCGACGTTAGGCACCACATAAATCAAGGCCAGCGCCCACTTTTTCTTAGGCAGGCAATTGAATTGCTCCAAGAAGAAATGGCTGAATATCGAGGCGAATATCACAAAGCACACGACATAGCAGCCCGCGAAAATATAGGTAAGAGGCGCGAGCTCGAGGTGCCCCTCCACGATTTCCCAAAGCAATTCGAATAGGTTCGTGAAGAAGCAGGCGATGATCAAAAGCGAGATGTGATCTGTGAGCTTCCTGCGGTACATCACGAAGTTATTGACCAATAGGATCAGCAAAATCGCCATGCCCGCGAGGAGCAATATGCGATACACGTTGTCCAGGATGTACTGTTCTACCACTTGCTATGCCTCATCGATGGATGCGCCGCCTCAAATTATAGCGAGTCACGTGCCTTTTATGAATAAGCGCGCGAAAACAAGCCGGCAGCAAAGGTGTCCAAAAGGTTTATGAAAACGCGCTTTCGCAAAACGGATTTTGGCAAAAATCCGACTCACCATTTATTCGATGAGTAAGAATTTACAGTGTCATTTTCGAAGCGTTTACAATGTCAAAATCAAAGATTTATTCGGCTGGCTCGAAACTTTTACAGTCTCATTTTTTACGCGAATACAATCTCACAATTCGTGATTTCATAGATGGAGCCACTGCGAAAACACGTTCAGAAAGATTCCTAAAAGTTTACGCAAATCGATTTTCGTAAAATTAAATTTAGTAACTCCGCTTCGGAAATACGAGCGCCACCGCTTTGGTTCCTAGGCTATGCCAAGCGAAATCAAAGGTAAAAATCGTTTAGGGAAAATGCGATGATCTTATTTAAATCGACCTCGGGATCGAAACCGTTTTTCGCGATGAATCCGAGCTTCCGAAAAGTAATGTCCGGAAGGTTTTTGGTTTGGAATTCCTCTTCGTGGATGTCTTGATTGCAAACCGGGGCATCCCTGTATTTGCATTCGTAGGCGACATACCCCTGCTCATCCTCGGTGACGATATCGAACTGCCTATTGATGCCAAGCCTCGGGCTATCGATGAAATATTCGCCAATCTTGAAAAAGACCGGCTCGATGCGGCCCGAAAAGTTCATTCTCAAAAGGAATTGCTTGGAGATCTCCTCGAATTTATGAGGGAGGTATTGCTCTATGAAATCCTTCTCGATGAAGTGTTTGAAATAGAACTCCGGCTCATTCCGCAGTTCCTTGGTCCTGGACGTGAAAAGGTAACGGAAATAGAAATCGACCAGGTTGTCTTTGATTCGGTAGTGGATTCTTCTGCGGTTTCCTTCGTCGTTGATCGGCGCTACTTTGGCTATGAAATCCAAATCGATGAGCTTCTCGAGAAAATAATCCGGCTTCGTCTTGCCTTGCGCAGCAAAATCCGAGGCGATATCGGTGTATTTTCGATTCCCGCGGACGATGGAAAGGAGCAATTCGTTCAGTTGAGGCGCCTTCGTCGTTTCCGCCATGATCGTCCCCTCAATCTCATGCTCGCAGATCGAGTCCGCCCTGATTACGAGGTCGAAGATGTTTTCGAGAGCGGATTTTCCTCCGTCGATCATCGCGTTGAAGTAGGCTACCCCACCGAAGACGCTATAAAGCATGATCTTGTCTTCCGGGGAATACTCGGGGTAGAACTTGGCGCTATCGTAATAATCGAATGGGCGAAGGCAGATGATCCGCTGGAAGCGTCCATAGGAATGGGAGGGCTGATCGATCATTTTTTCCATTAAGCCGATGTAACTCCCCGAAACGAATAGATGGAGTTTGGAGTTTCTTTTATGCCCGTCGATGGCAGAGGCAAGAGAAGACTCCACGGTGAAATCCTCGGCGAGCAAGAAAGAAAACTCATCGAGCACGAGGACATATTCCTCGGACTCGGATTTCATCAATAGATAATCGAAAAGGGCGTCGAAAGAGGAAAAGTCCACGTAAGGGTCAGCGAAGAATTCGCGAACGAATGGAACGAATAGCTTCAGATTCCCTAGCAATGTCGTCTTGCGGAACTCGAATTGCAATACGCGGTATGTCACATTGGCAATCCCTTTGGCGATCAGTTCGGTTTTGCCAACCCTTCTCCTGCCGTAGACGAACACTCCCTGATACTCATGACGGCGGAGCGATTCTTCGATTTGCTTCAATTCAACTTCTCTTCCAATGAACATGGCAAAACTCCTTTCTCTATAATTATATGGATGTACGAAAGTTTACGCAAATCGATTTTCGTAAAATGAATTTTCGTAAAATGAAGCAACGTATTATTCCTGGTTTCGCATCATTCCTGCGGGAATGAATTTACAATCTCATTTTCGAAGCATTTTCAGCGTCAAAAACAAGTATTTGTTAGACTGGCTCGAACCTTTTACAGTCTCATTTTCACTTGGGATCCAATCTCACTTTTGTCAATTCATGTGGCAGTATTATGCGCTTCCTCGGTTATACTATTGACGATATCAAGGAGAAATAGCCATGGGCAGACTCTATGAATCGCTAAGGAAGAACATCGAGCTCATCCGCAAGGTCGATGCCAAATTGAAGAACCGCGAGATAATCGACACCACCACCGCATTCGAGGTGACGATGGCTTTGCGCAAAGTCAATTACGTCGTCCACTATTGCCATATCCATTGCCCGAATCGCTTCTTGTCCCTTGGCCCCTTGCCGCAAGAAGGCGCAGTCCGCTACTTCAACCTCCCCCCATGACATCGAGGACATGGTGAACTCCTGGGAAAAAGGGCTTAATGAGGAGCAGGTCGAAGATACCGTCTCCCGTCTCGCGACCCAAGACACCATCTCCCCATTTCTTCCCGAGCTCCACGCCCGCGACCCCAAGAACTACGTCGAATACATCCATGGCGTCGTGACTGACCTCGCCCGCTTCAACAAAGGCGCGGCATTCGGCATCTCGCCAGAGGGGTTCAAGGCGATAGTATTGAATGTCCATCAGGAATTCATCAAGACTTCGCTTGAGCAGGATTACACTTACGAAGACAAATTCCCCTTGAGCTTCGGGTTCGCATTCGCCAAAGATCCTTTCACCCAAGTCGTTCGCGCCCATCGCGGCGACCTGGGCTTAGCCGACGATAACAAATTGCAGGATTTCCTCGACGACGCCTTAGAATCCGTCGCTATCAATAACCAGAACGCCGGAATCCCCGATCCCGAAGCGACTTTGCGCCGCCACTGCAAAATGGCCAAATTCCTCTTCCCGATCCGCGATGGCGAGCGCACCTCCGCCGCCCTTGCCGCAACGGTCCAAAAGGCGGTCGACGGATATCAGCAAAAGCTCGCCATCGCCGATGATTCCAAAGGCTACCCGCCCCTATCCGAATTCCTGGCTTTGGCAAGGGAGCGCGTCGAGGCGGCGGTCCTAGACGAATGCATCGAGCCTGACGATACGCCTAACGGCCAATTCATCCGCAAGTTCCTAAAGAACCCGGTCGAGGCGATGTCTTCCTATTACAAGAACCCGCCTGCCGGGGCACAAGGGAGCTACTTCTATTTCGACAACAGGCGGAAACAAATCGAAGATGTCGGAAATAGCTGGGAGCAGTATCGCGGGAATAAGCCCGATCGCTATGCCGCTTTCGAGCAAGAACGCATCAGCCGCTTCGACCGCTATATCCATGAGAAATACCCAAATTACAACGAAAGCACATTGAAGCAGGAATACGCTGGTGGCGTCCTTGAGCGCACCTTCCTCCGCACCTCCGAGCAATGGAAGAACGTCGTTAGCGCCATGGAAAGCCACGCGGATATCGAAGGCGATAGAGGGAACCTCGATCCGCTCCGGAAGGCAGCCGCCGCATACTTGAAGCGCAAATTCCCGCACTGCAAACCGGAAGAAGTCACCGAGGAAATGTGTGCTTCCTTAGGAAAAACAAGCAGGTCCAGGGCTTTGTTCTGCCTCACGATCTATAGCGCCGCGACCCGCGCCAAAATTGAGACCATGAACGAAAGGATTGAGGCAGCCAATGCCAAAACGCGTGAGTTAAGAGAGCTCGCCCACGACCCGATCGAAGGTTTCCAGGAGCAGTTCCAAGACGATTTGGCCAATAACGAAAACAACATCGAGAACAATAACGACAACGGGATCGAGAATGAAACCAGCGAGAACGCAAAGTGATTCGCTTAAGCCTCGGTTTCTTATCAAACAGGTGCCCAGCCACTCACCGATTCAAACCCCCACATCCGCCATGCCGACGGGTGTTTTTCGTAGCCATGGGACTTGCTAGCTGCCGCAAGTCCACGGGATCTAGTTCCCTCGATTCGCATGCGCATGCACGCACTTCAAAGCGTTTCCGCGCCCTGACTTAGCCGAAACAAAAGGGCGCTCAAGCAAATAAACAACGCCGCGCCCCAAAATATACTAGAAAATATATATCTAACGGAATAATAGAAACGAGTCCAACATTATTTCATTCAATGATTGCTAGACTCTAATTCATCCTCATCGAGATATTCCTCTTTCTCAAGGTCGACTGGATCATCGAGAGAAGAGGTCAAGTCAAAGTCATCTTTCTCTAATTCAAGCGCGCTTTCGAATACGGGGGTGCGGTCAAAGGAAAGCGAGGGAATTTTGGATTCGATGTCGGTCTCAATGGAGGCGCGGATCTTCGCGTCGTCTTTTTCCATTTCGGCGATGGTTCGCATGACGTTTCGGACAAGGGAAGTTCTCCGCTTATCGATAAGACTCATCTTCTCTCCGGCGACGCCTTTCTCCTTGGCGCTAGAAAGGTAATTCGCGCCTTTGCGCTTCAAGGCGTCTTTGTCTAGATAATGTGAACTTGCGGGGTCATTGTAATCAGAAAGCGACTGAAGGAATTCATCGAATTCCGGGATCGGCTTATGAAGGAGGCGGTCGAAGAAATTGCCGCGCATCTCCGCGGATACCCTAGCGAACTCATAGGCTTCGCCCTGCTTCTCCCCAACTCGCTTCGCAAACGTAGAGGCATAACGAGATTGAAATGCCTTCGTGCCATCTAGGATCTTCGCGACTTCTCGCTTGGGTCGAGTCGAAATGATTGCGCTCTCTTTGCTCTTCGCCGCGTCGAGCAAACTGATTTCCTCGTTTCCAATGACGGCCTTGTATTTCGTGAAAAATCCCTTGCCGTCAAAAGAAATCCCGATGTCCTTGCATTGGTCGACTTTCTTTTTAAACGATGGGATACGGGTTCCGAGTTGCCTATCGAAATGGGGTTTGGGGGCATTGGATCCGAAGACGGTTTCTCTATTCTTTGCAACTGCTTCCATTTGCTCCTTCGTTAGGTCAGGGAAGGCGAATAGGTCGATATCAGCTACGGAATCGATGAGGTAAGAGAAATCTAGCGATTCGATTAGGCCGCTTAAGGAAGTGCTTGCGGATTGGAGTTCCTTGCTCACGCCCAATGTTTTGTGACTTAGGATATCGGAAAAGCTGCCCGCTTCATGGCAGATGTCGGCGTGGTTCTTATAGAATTCAAGCAGCGCAACTTCGTCGTCCCCTGCTTCATATGCGCCACTTGCATCGAACTCCAAAAGGGTCTTGATCCTCCAATGGGCGAATTCCTCGGGGTTAGTTTGATAAGCCTCATAGAGGGCTTTGCTGTACTCGCCTTTGGAGGGGTCGACATGCAAAAGAGATTGGAAGCTTTTCGACAAATAGTTTCGATCATCCGGTAGTTTCTTGCTTTCGGATAATTCTTTTAGAAGGTTAGATTGCGCCTCGTTGCGCGACTTCAGCTCATTCGCAAGTCGGTAACGCGCGACGAGATTTTCGTCTTCTATCCTCGCGCGAAGCGAGGCTAGGCTCGTTTCCTCATCGAGCAAAGGGAGACCGCGCGAAGAAAAAACCGTGTTCAACTTCGTTACGTATTGGCTTAGCTTCTTCTCGGCCGCGGAAATCTCCGCTTCGCCAAGAGGAGCGTATCTATTGGCCATTTCGACTTTTCTCCCAATAAAAATATAGCCTCATGACTGCAACAGGATTGCCACACGTATCTCGACGCAAAAACTTTTAAATGACAAAAATAACTCTGCAAGACGCGATATTCAATTCAGCTACCTTCGTGCCTAAGCGTACCTAAGAATAGACGCGATTCTTAGATCCTTATTATATAAAGGAGCTGGATACGGCGAATGAGTTTGCAAAATTTGAAATCATCGTATTTCAAAATTAAAGTTTATTTCTATTTGTGAAATGTTTTTTGCAACGTTAGCAAAAAACACTAGCAATATTTCAGAAAAAACTATTACTAATCTATTGATTTAATCAAGGAATTATGGCGACCAATTCTTCATTTATTTATCAAATTGTGATGTTGAAACCATTGCGAAAACGTCGCACAAAAACATATGATAATAGCATAAAAACCGAGAGGCCACACTTCCATATTGCGGAAGATTATTCGGAGGCATCCCGGTTTTGAATAATGTGTAAGCTATTTTCGGATGTCAGTTACCAGCTTTGATCTCAGGCTCTTTTTCTTGGATCTCCACTACGTTTTCTTTGACATTCTCATTGGGAACCTCAGGGGCGACAAGGTCTTCCTCGACGATTGAAGGGTCTTCAATCGCTGGCCATCTCTCGTGTGGGCCTTTCTTGATTTCGAGGGTGCCTGGCACGATCTTGTCGAGGGCGGGCGATTCGTTTTTCTGGAACGTCTCGATGAGGTCGAAGCAAAGGAGAGCTCTATCCTTGCTAGGTCCAGTTAAAGCCATTGCTTCTTCCCTGGTTTTGACTCCCTTATGGATCAAGTATTGGTTGGCCGCAAGCTTGACGGGAGTCGAATTATGGTATCCAACATGCTTCTTGTTATCGAAATCCTCAAGGGTTTTGATGACGTGCTTATATTCAAGAGAGGTCGTGTTGAATAGTCTTTCCTTCACTCCACCTTTGATGTCTTTGGCGAATTCCGCCAAAGGCTTGCCAACGAATTCATGGATTGGCTTATCCTCGCGGATGGCCTTTTGGAAATAGAAATCATCTTGCGCGGCTTTCCACGATGGCTCCTTATATTTCTCAGGCATCTCAGGCAATTTGAAGTTCTCTTCCTTCGCGTAATCCTTCGCGAATAATTTCTTGAAGGCATCGCCATCGATCTTCTTGATCGGGTCATCCGTCTTGGCTCCGATTTCAGACCACGCATTGAAAGACGCGTATTTCGGATCTTCTTTCTTTGTATCGATGCAGATATTCGAGAACGGGCCGTCCTTATCGAAATTCACCCCGGCTTTCTTCGTGGCGTCGAATAGCTTTCTGAACTTCTCGTTCTTCGCCTCGTGGATAAGATCAGTCATCTGTCGCTCTTGTAGGCCACTGAAGAGGGCTTGCTGGTCGCGGATGAAGTTTCGGTTGCCCATGATCGCGCCCATCTGCTTATCGCTTAACGGGGGAACGGTCAAAAAGAATTCGTTATAGGCTTTCGGAAGCTCAGCCGTATCCACCAAAAACTCGTAGTTCTTGCCTACCGATTTCTGGAACTCCTCCACCTCAGGAGAGAGCATGTTCTTATCATCGTAGGTCTTTAAGATATTGTAGGCCTCGAAGCCATCGTCAACGATTTGGGGGTGCTTGGTTGCCCAGGCTAGCTTCAGCCCATCGACGTCCTTGCATTTGCTTATGGCGGCTAGGTCTTTGAGATTGACGTTATACAAGGTCTCCATGCGCTTCTGCGTGAAGGCTTCTGGATGGAGGAAATAGGATTTGACCATTTCCTCGTTGTATTTCATCGCCTCCGGCTCATCGCTAGCGATCAAGGATTGATGGAAAACGCGGGGAAGCGGGTAATCCTTCCCTTCGATCTTAAGGTGCTCGAATTTCCTGAAGAGGGCGCTTTGGATTTCCTTTTTCTTGGCCTCCGTTTGCCTTGCTTCCAAAGCCACCTTATGCTGATAGACGACTTTCGGGTCATCGAGCCTCTTGTTGAACGCGGAAAGATCTGGCTTGATCTTATCTTCTTTCTTTGCGATATACGAATTGAGGGTCGCAATATTGGCAAGGTATTTCTCGCGCAGGACGCGCTTTTCCTCTTCGCTGAACTTATATGGCATAGGCGTTCCTCTCGTGAACTAGAAAACTTATATTGGAAGTATTTTACCGCAGGGAACGCAACTATGTTGCCACAAATGAACATGGGTTTGCTATCAGGATAAAGCCAAATGGAACAATTCTTCCGCATCAGATTCTTAGGATAATCAAAGAAGCATCGTCACCCCACTTGGTGAACAGCCTCCATATCCAAATTCGCATACACGTCCCCTGCCAAATTGAAAAACGCATACACATCCCGCTTAAATTCGAAAACGCATACATGTCCCTCATGGAATCGAGTAGGGGCTAATAAATAGCCCCTCTCACACCACCGTACGTGCCGTTCGGCATACGGCGGTTCAACTCAAGTAATAGTCCAAACAGCTTAGAAGTCCTCGCTTTGCGAGGATTTCTTTGCTGATGAGGTGCAATCCCGTCGTTTTGGCCACCGCTTGATAGTGGCTTCCAAATCCCGCCGATTGCCTTGCCATCCATTCGGGTGCTCCGAGCTTCCGCAATCCCCAATATCGCTT
>CACYCS010000052.1 GCA_902773005.1 uncultured Erysipelotrichaceae bacterium | reverse complement strand
TTCGTTAAGCGGCATACTTTCGCCTCCTTTCGTATCACAGGATGATTATAAGTTTAAAAGAACCGACAAACAATAGCCTCAGGTTGTAAAATTATGGTGGAAATATAATCATTGTGCTCCGATAAAAAGTTCAGAAATCCGTTCGGTAATCGTGCGGCGAATAAACGTATCTAGAAAAAAGTCTCGACGGCGCCGAGACGATTTCGTTTGGTGGAGCACGATGCGGGCTGTTTCGGTGATGAATAATTAATCTCGATGTTATCGGAAGAATATCAAAATTATTTCTATTGTTAATTTTTGCCTTAACGTAGTTAGGGTGCGGTTGTAAAAAGGTTGTAATGGATTTCCGTTAAAAAAGATTGATATTTGTTATCAGAAATATTATTGAATCCAATTCCAGTGCGCATGGCAATTGTTGCATTCCATCTCATCGGCCGGCCTGCCATCGTCAGCAGTAACACGTCTTATGCGGTTGATGTATTCGCTTTGGCAAAAAGGGCATCTTGGTTTGTTGCTGCATCCGCCACCAGAAACAGCCTCAAGTTGTTGGTCGGTAAGTTCGATGCCTTCTTCTTTGGCAAGGGCAAGAATCTCTTCTTGACTTTTGCACGCTTTGACCTTAGCGATCTGCTCTTCGCTTAAGCCTTTTAATAATTCTTCTTTCATTGACGTTCCTCCTGAATGTGGAATCTCTTTTTTTATTATCATACGACGAACAAAGCCTGAAGAAAACGCCCTCCTACGCGAAACGTTCCATACTGGAACGCGAATTCGCAATGACGAGTTCGATTATCTTCTTGATCACGACGTCATATGAGAACTAATCCCTATCGGGCTTGACCATTGTATCAGGAACCTATTAGCAATGTGGCAGACTAGTTGCGTTTTCGTTGCGTTCTATAGAAAGAAAAGTGCGGTGGCCAGTCGAGGTTGTTCTTGAGCATGTAGGTGAAGGCAACGTCCTCTCGGTCGAACCCGGCAAGGCCGTATCCAAAGAAATGCAGGCACGCCACCGCTTCCTCGTAATTCATGTCGAGAAGCAGGATCATCAGCTTGAGCTTCTGCTTGCTCGGAACGGGATAGTAGAGCCTGCCGGTCTTTTTGTCCCTGGTCGGGTTCGCCCACCTCGAGAAGTTTTCCTTTGTATCGCGGAGTTCCAGCTTCCGGAGTTCCTCCTGCAATTCGCCGACGGATTCGAAATTTATGTCAAATCTCTACGAAACGACTGACATCGTATACCATTTCGATATAAGTGCAGTTGGTTTCGAAAGGAGGAAAAGCCGCATGACCGCACCAACTCAAATTAGAATCGATTCAGAGATCAAAAAGAAAGCAAACGAACTGTTCTCAAGCATCGGGCTAGATATGTCCACTGCCGTCAATCTCTTCCTCTATCAATGCGTCTTAAGGTGAGGCCTTCCGTTCAGGGTCGAGCAGCCAAGATACAACGACGAAACGATTGATGCGATGGCGGAGGCCATGCGCATCTCCAGGGACCCTAATGCCAAAGGCTATGCATCCATGGATGAGCTCAAGAAGGCCTTGATGGAGGAGTAAATGTACAAGCTCAAATTCACCAACAGGTTCAAGAAAAGCTACAAGCCGATGGTAAAGCAAGGCCAAAAAGAAATATGCGTTGAGCGAATGCCACGGTTCATCAAACTGCGATAGGCCGAATCTTAACAAGAGCCCCGCCGATAATGGGCTTGGTGTTCCTGATGTCAATGTCAGACTGCAGGTTGAGGAAATACCTCTCGCTCACGCCGAAATAGCGCCCGAGGCGGATCGAGGTGTCGGCAGTGACCTTCCTTCGGTCGTGGAGGATGTCCTGAATCCGGGACACGGGGACGCCGATGTCGTTCGCGAGCCGATACGCGGAAAGGCCGAGGGGCTCCATGAACTCCTCTTTTAGGATTTCGCTCATCTTGGGTGTTTCGATTTGGGCCATCTCCCTTTCCTCCTCTTAATGGTAATCGACGATCTCCACGTCCTCGTAATCGCTTCCGCCGGAAACGGGGGTGAAGACGATCCTCCATTTGTCGTTGATCCGGATGCTCCATTGCCCGATTCTATCCCCTTGTAGTGGCTCAAGCCGATTTGCCGGCGGGGCTTTTAGGTCCGAGATGGACATCGCGGCGTCGATCATCATGAGCTTCCTTAGGGCGATCTTGCTGATATCGGCGGGAATGCGCTTGGAGAACTGCTGATTGAAGATCTTTTCGGTTTCTTTGTCGGCGAAGCTGCGGATCATGGCTTTATTATACCTGAATCCCATGCATATGCAATGCAGGTATATCGAATCACCACGCCACCCACAAGAGGAATGATTTTTATTCCTTTTCCGTTTTGCATAGTGTAGTCTCAGAAAGCCTTCTTGGACTGGCTTTTGTTGCTCAATGGGTTGCATCGGTAAATCCGCCCTGAACAATGACATATCATAGACGAAATATCCTATTGGATCCGTGACTACAACGCGATCAGTAAGGCTATTGATTCAATAGAACGGGCCGTTTTGCGGCACCTCATTCGACATTGTCGGATGCGCGGTCCTCGATACCTCCACTTTCTCCTTGCAATAACTACCGCAAAATTCGAATTAAAGTCTTTTTAAAGTATAAATAAAGTATAATTTAAAGTATAAAGCTTTGATTAATTTTAAACCAAACGGGAGCCGCGCACGCTTTTTGACATTAAGATCAAAATATAGATGCAATACCATAAATTCAATCAAAAAAGACACAAACGGATTCCGTTTTCGAACCGGATTTCATCATGGTTTAAAGTCTATTTAAAGTATAATTTAAAGTCTAATCGCCAAGGGGCTCCCAGTGCCCGGTTTTCTTGGACCCAACCCTCTGTAGCGCGCCGATTTTCTGAAGGTATAAGACGGAATTCTTCACTGTGGCAACGCTGAAGCCTGTCTTCGTGGCGATCTCCACGGCCTTCGAGTAGGGATCGTTCTTGATTGCTTTCAACACAGCGGAATGGGTTGAGGAAAGGTCGCTCTTCGCCCTTTCCTTGTTGGCTTGCGACCATTTGCTTTCGTATTGGAAAGGAATCGTTACCTTTATCCCAGTGCCTTTGATAGCGATTGAGTCCGCCCCGCATTCGCTTACGATTTCAGGTATGCCATGCCCGCTTTCCTCAGCGAGACCTGCAGATATGAAAACGTTAAGCAAGGCTTCGTTTACTGGCTTGCTGGTTCCGCTGAAGAATTCTTCTTCCGAAAGCCTTGCGGGCAATGGCCCATATGACACGACTTCAATGCGGTTGTCAAACACATACACCGCCGGCGGCACAAGGGCAATCCATTCATTATGAACGCAGGCATTGACCCAAGCTTCGTGGAAGGCATCGTAGGAGAACAAAGGCGTATCAGTCCTTCTTCCATTGGCCAAAACGCTTTTCGTGGCGTTGATGGAACGGATGTATCGCTGGACCTCATCGCAAGCCACGATCAGAGAACGCTGGCCATATTCGGTTCGCTTTGATAGCGCCGTTTTGTCCAAGCCTTCGAATTCAACGACCTTAATCGATACATTGCTCTGATCCGAAAGCAGATATGCCATCAGATTGAATTTTCCTTCTTTGTTCAAAAGCCCTTTGCTTTTATGGAACCCCGGCTTATCCTCGGCATGAACTCCCCTAGCGGCCAAGTAGGTGCATAACCCGCCGAAGGTCAATTCCTGGACATCGGATTCCGCTTCCTTGATCAAGTCGACCCTTCCTTCGGTGAGAAGCCTGCGCAGCGTATCATTTTCGAGCGCATCGTCGGAACGGACATTGCGGATGAAATATCGACCATCGCAAGAATAAGGCAAATCGCTTCCTTTTGCGCTCACTATCACATACTGCTTGTCCTTATCGTCGCGAACATCGACATTCAAAACAATCCGAGGCTTAATCAGTTCGTTTGCCCTTTGGCGGATATCGTCCTTCGTTTTTTCTCCAACGCTCGTTCCGCACACGTCCCCATTGTCTTTGACGCCGAAAAAGATGGCGCCTTTCCCATTTCTATTGAGCATGGCTGAGAGCGATTTCAACCCTTTATCAAGCTGAGCAAGGCTTTCCTTGTGTTCTACGAATTCGCTTTCTTCACCCAAATTCATTTCCGACGCCTCCAAGCAAATAAAGTCTAAATAAAGTATAAATAAAGTATAATTTAAAGTCTATGGGTTCCACATAATATACCACCTCTTAATATTGACGGTCTCAGTGTTTTTTTTCTCTGCCAAAATTGTCAATTTTTCTGCCTGGCGACGTCACGAAGTCCAACATCCGCCACAACCACTTCTCAAGGAGCCCGGTCATTGCCGAGTACCTCCACGCCTACGACTTCGTCAAGGAATTCGGTGAGGGCGTGGACAGGATGTGCAGGGAACTGGAGTCCGTCGGATTGATGGATCCGATCTACGACGACGAGCAGTTCATCCTCTCGGTGTCTGTTTATAATAGCAGCGGAAAGAATGTCGGAGAAAACGTTGGCGAAGCCTATGAGTGGAATGACGCCTCCGCGGATATACCAGCATGCTTTTCCCATCTTTTCCCTGCTTTTCCCATCTTTTCCATGCTTTTCCTTTTTTGGCCTTTCGTTTGCTGTCCCGAGCGCCTGACCGAACGGCGTATGCCAACCGGTCTTTCGAGGGAACTACTTGTGGGGTTACTTGTGGGGTTACTTGTGGGGTAAACACACGATTTCCATCGCGTGTCAACGCGCCATAAGCACAATGAAAATGATGGCAGAGGATTTTCGTCTACCAAAATAAAAGCGTTTTTAAGTGGGCGATGTTTCAAAAAAAGTACGACTGTATTCGGACTGTTTTCATGCATGGTTCACGATGCGGGCGCCGCTCTGCGGATTAACCGCTTCATATATAAATGTGCTCATACATATTGTTATGTAATGCGTTTGTCTTTATATATATTGTAATCGAAAGGAGACAGATAATATGGAACTCATACAGGTCAGGGTCGATTCCGAGACCAAAGCGGCCGCCGCGAGCCTTTTCGAAGCCCTGGGCATGGACATCTCCACCGCCGTAAGAGCCTTCCTTAAGAAGGCCATTGCCGAAGGAGGGATGCCCTTCGACATGAAGTTGGATGATTCCACCCGCCGCGCCCTTGCCGCCGTCCGCTCCATGAGAGAGACCTCCGAGGCGAACGGCAACTCAGAGATGACCCTCGAGGAGGTTAACGATGAGATTGCAAAGGCAAGGAGGGAAGCCCGAAGCGCTCATCGCGAGCCTTAGGGAAAAGGCCATCTTCCTGCCGAGGGAGCATACCGAGGAAGCCTTTCCCGACGAAGACGACATCGTCTTCTTCGAAATCGCCCTCAGCGGACGCTCCAGGATGGATGCGTACCTCGTCACGGGAAACCTGAAGCACTACCCCGTCAGAAGCTACGTCGCCACGCCACGGCAGATGCTTGAGATCATCGAAGGCGACCCGGATTAACCCCGGCGCCTTTTCATATTGCTTGGTGCCGAAAAACGGTTATCGCGCGCCGCGCATCATCGTTCAAGGTAAAAAATTTTGACCTTGAACATTATAGGCTGTAATACCTTATCTGATTGGCCGTCCTATCTTCATTTTCTTTCTCCACGCAGGAGTCTCACCGTCATCAGCCCAGGCTGCCGAAATAAGAAAAACCACTTTCTCACATCAATTCAAGGGCATCGCCCAGATAATTCTCAAAACTAACCGTTAGCAACCTCCCAATAGCCATTTTCTTTGGGCCATTTCTCACGATGATGTCCATTTCCTGCAATGGTTTTGTGTCTCGGACAACCGTTGGCCCTGAGACGTTCAGTGCCCGCGCTATCTCTTTTTTCGTTATTGAAGGAGTTTTCTTAATTAGGTCAACAACATCGTTTCGACGATTTTTTATTGTATCGTCTGTTGTATCATCAACAATGATACCTGAATTCGGGTTCACCCCAATAGAACTGGTTTTTGATAATTATGATCAGCCATGAAATGCTGCCAGATTAAAAATAAATTGAAGCAAGATGGCTTATGTGGCAAATTATAATTGTCAAAAGGGAAACCTCTTGATAGGACGCTGAAAGGGGTCCACCCACAGCGAGAGATAGTCTCGCTTTTCTTTTACGATAATAATGAAGAAGATATTAAGCGCATGAGAGAGGAGCCATGAATCTTGCGTTTTTTTGCTTCTTTATTCTTTAATTGCGCGCTTACATTTTTCAATAATTTGTCGCGCAGCAGTAAGTTCTATTTTGTTACTAATAGCGACATTTAGCATATCATCATCTGTTATATTTTTACCTTTTCCGTTAACTGATGTTGTATGTTCGCCATAATATGTTCTTCCTGGAGTTATGTCGTATGCGGGTGATAGTCTATAGGTTTTGTTTATATCGTCGTAGATGAATGAAAAGTTTTTCGCATGGTCATCTTGATTGTCAATCAAGACATTAAATACCATCCTTCTATACATCTCCATGACATCGTCATCATTTTTAGTTAATACTCTCGTAAGTTTTATTAAATCATTATAATCAAGACAAGGTGCTCTAAAATCGACTTCTAATAATGCGGCGGCGCTTATCATATGAATCTTCTTGCCAGATTCTCTATCAAATCTTTTAATCAAAAAATATTTTTTGCGAGATTTAGATTTCACTAACTTAATTGTGGGTATATTGATTCCAGCTTCCTTGGCTAAAGACATATATTTATATTCAAGTTCAGCGATATTTTTAGGGTCAAATTTGGATGAGAACTTAACAATATAATCCTCACCATCATATTTAATTAATGATTTCGGTCGCGCTCCACCGCTAGAGCCGCCCAAAGAAAAAAGATTAATAATGCTATCGACTTTTTTTGAATCTAATAAGTCGTTGCATTCTTTTTGAATGGCATCAAAATCAATATTACTTCTATCAGTATCTTCGCTGAAATCAGGTATATATTCCAATAACCCCATCCCTGAACAACCAACATAAGCAAGTCTATCTAGACACGTCAAGTCACTAATATTTATATTCTTTCTTTTCAAGTAGCGGTCCAACAACAATTCACCATAACTATCTGGTAAAGAATCGGCAAAAACTCCAAAAAGACCTTTAAAATGTGGCGAAGACGCATAATAAAGTTGCTTAGATAAAGGAAGTTTAAAGGGATTAATTGAGAATCCTTTTTCTACCCATTCATCCGTATACTGAAAAGCCACTTTATTATCATTTGTTAAAGCAAGGGTGCCCACTTTTATTTTATTAGCAAAAACTTCAATCTTTCTGATCATTTATTATTTCCTCAATTGATTTATAAGTCGGATGATTTTTAAACAAATTATCCAAATCATCATAAAGTTGTAAGGCTAATGCAAGTTTAACTAAAGATGCTAATGATATATCACCCGTCTTTTCAAATCTTCGAATAGATGCGTATGATACGCCCGAAAGAACAGATAATCTTTGTTGTGATACCTTTTTACTTTTTCTAATAGCTATAAAACGTTTCGCAATTTCTAATTGCTTTTCATAATAAGTGACAAATTGTAATGCTTGTTCTTCCATATGCTAATATTTTAGCACTTTTACCTATATTTTCAATAAAATTGATAATATATAAGCAAATCAAGATAATTATCTAGCCAATCTCAAAAACACCTATATATCAAAAGCCGCCCTTCTGATTTTTTTGTTTTCGAGCATTGGGTTATCCAAGTCCTTGATCATTAGGATTTTACCTCTACGAACATTAGATCACCATCGGAGGTGCACGCTATTCGGTGCAGCTGCTATTCATAGATGGCTAAGTCCCAAGCGGAGTGGGAATGCACATGGATTAGTCTTCGTATCCTTTGCGGAAAAGTCGCGTCAAACTAGAATTGCCCGATGATTCGTTAGATCAGCCACTTCTTTTTTCGCGCGCGATAAAATTTTGAAAACCCTCTTTTACCATAGAAGAAAATACCAAGCGCATTTAGAATAAGGGAAATCCGAGAAGGGGAAGCAAACATGGGAAAAATCATCGTCAAAGGGAACGAGAAGGCGAAGACGCTCGTGCTCGAATATGGCTATGAGATGGTCGAGCGCGGCTATCGAGGCTGGGAGACCATCGAAGGGAAAGAGATCCCGCTGGAAGAGCTCTCCGAGATGGAGCAATTCCTTTTCGGGCCTTATAAAATCGTCTCAGTTGTGGGAGACGTGCTTACCGTCATAACGAAAGAGGGCAAAGAGCGTCGCGTCCCGCTACGGGAAGGAATCGATGAAGAGGAAGGCGGCTCATACGGAGCGACGCTCTACCGCAGAATCCATCTAAGGAGCTTTTGAACAGATACGAATTCCCAGTTGTATCCGCGAATTTTTTCGCTTTAAACCTTATCGCTTTCCATCGGGATGCGGCTTCCGACCGCCATTCGCACTATGGCCTTTGCTGACTTCTCGCCGTTCGCTGTTGCTGGGCGGGCTTACTATGTTCGTTTGAAGACGTCTAAACTGCCCACAATCGGCGTTTTTAAACACTCGATTGCACGAACTCAAAAGTGATTTCCTTGAAAAAGCGCACAAACTCAAAAGTATTTTCATCGTTTTTCGGCACAAACTCAAAAGTAAATGGATTAAACCACGCGATCTTCTCTGGGTTATTGAGTATGTTGATGAAGCTCTTCTTGATCGAAGGAGCCGCGTTGCGGTCCACGCCTTTTGTGACGCCCTTATGATGCACTTTCTCAACGCCCAAAAGTAAATAGACAACATAGCGCTTCATCGATGCTTTTCGGATAGATGTATACACGGGGATCGATTCCTACGTCGCGGAAATGCCGATGCCCTTTCTTAGACCAATCGTTGGCCTAGTCGACTCACGAGTTGCCAAGGAGTTGCCATTCGTGGCAGTTCGTATGGCAGTGCCTATAAAGCATTTTTATTTGATGAGCCAGACTGCCGCCACCGCGATTCCCTTGTGGACTCTGAGCTCTCTTTGAGTCCCTCTCGCGCCGCGTATGGGGAATACACCACGACAATTGGTCCATCAAATCCTTTGATCAGGGGGTGAATTCGTGACCCAGTTTGGAACGAGGCTCCATTTCAATGAGGAAGGAGCCATTGAGCAGGATGACATCATTCGCATTGCCTCGCATGGCTCCATTCACCTGACCACTCCAATCGGCGGCATTGCCGGCGTCGAAATCGTATCCGAAAGAGGACAGAGCTTTTCCACTCTTAGTCTTCCATAAACGGCAACGAATTCCGGCTTTGAACTAATAGTCAAATAATTCAACGACTTGATCTCATCGTAGCGTCCAACGATCTCCAAAATTTGCTTATATCCCTCTGTTACCTACTAAATTAATAGCGTTTCAGAGGTTTATAAACAAATTTTTTCTTCCAAAAACGCCACAGAACGCTCGAATTTGCTCGATGTAATCGAAATTATTTGCTGTACGATCCTCGCGAAGCCCAAATAAGGCTTCGTAGGAGTTCACCTAGCATCGAATTCTTAGCAGATTTTGGCGAGGCCAACCACTGCGTTTCGTCCTATTTCAGGATCAAATAGCGTTTCAACTCTTACGGAAAATAGCGCTAGGCGCTCAAGGGGGACGAAGGGCGAAAGAGAATCCTGATTATCGCCCTCACTCCTTCGCCCTTAGATTATCCGAAAGGTTCCATTTTCGAATGGAAATAAGCGAGGTCAATAGCGACGCAGTCAAAACTAGCACCACGACGCCGATCGAAAAGGCAAATGAAGCAAAACTTAGAAGCAAAGGATAGGTTAAAGAGGTGCTGGACATGCTTTTCAGCAAAGTCGAGGCAACTAGGATTGCAGACGGCAAGCCGAATGCCAAAGCAAGGATGAGCTCGATAATCCCCTGAAAGAAGAAGGATTGCCCCACTTCCATTAGGTTCATGCCAAGGCAACGCAAGATCGAGATGGAACGCTTCCGCTCAAGAAGGGCGTTGAGCGTCATCATCGATAGGATTGCGAGGGTCAGGGCTAGCGCCATCGCCATCAAAATGATTAGAAGCGCATTGATCGCGCCATATCGGAAATAGAGATCTTCCGATAGCGCGGAAGAGGAAACGACCATTGAGCGAACCGGGATATCGGATAGGTAATTCCTTAAGGCAGCTTCGTCGTTCGTATTGACGAAGAAGGTGCTCACGCTATCGACCCCCGCTTCTAGCATCTCGCTTTGGGTGAGGAAACTTTGGTAATGGAAATATTGTTGCGATAGACTAGACACCATTATTTTCGCGCCATTGACGGAAACAGAATCCCCGATTTTCACGTCTAGGCTACTTGCGATGGAGCTTGGCAACACGATCCCTTGCCCTGGATGTTCTTGTTCCGAATTTCCAAAAGGAGAGGGGACGTGTATCAGTTTTCGCTCATTTCCGATTAATCCAATCGTCTCCAAAGTCGCTGAGCCATGGTCAGAAGAAACTTCAAGGAAAGCAAATTCAGCGGGTTCAATCATTTCGACGAAACTCTGAGCGGCGAATTCGCGGTATAGCGATTCGTCGACCCGTTCCGAGAAATACACTTGGCAATCGTAGTCCAACCGTTCCGTAGCCGTTTGGCGGACCAATTCGTCTTTCGAAGCGAGGAAAAGCGAACAGACGAGCAGCACCGCGGTCGCGGCCATCATCGAGATCGAAGAAGCAAGGAAACGTCCCTTGTTTTGGAAAATCGAGCTTAAGGCCAGCCCCATCCCCGCCTTTCTTCTTGCGATGATTTTGTCGACCCATCTAGGGTTTTCGTGCCTTCGATCGACGTTGGAGCCAATCGCTTCGACTGGCGATAACGAGAAGATGCTTAGGCACGCGAGCAGCGTTGCAATTTGCCCCACCGCGCATAAAATGCCAAAAGAGGCTAACGCCAAAAGCGGATGGAAGGCAGTCATCATGAGCGGGATCGCGTAGATTTCCGCGAATACCCCTGAAACATACCAAGAGAGCAACCCTCCTAGAAGGGAGCCTAGGACGCCAGAAAGCAAGCACATCGACAAAGCGAAGCAAGAGAATAGGAGCAGGATCGTGCTTTTGCCGATGCCCAAAGATGACAAGATCCCGATCTGCCTGCTCCAGCGCACGATGATCTGGCGCGTGAAAAGAGCGATGATGACCAAAGTGACGATGCAAAAGAAGATTGGGAGGTATAGTGAAACAGTCTTTAGTTGCGAGATGGCGCTAGTTAGGTAGCTATCGTAAGGCAGCTCGGCGCGATAAGAGGAAGAAATGAGGGACACGCCATCTTTTCGTAGACGTTCCTCCACTTTCTCTTTGCAGATCTCTTGGTTCGCGCCTTCTTCGACATACACCCAAAGCTCATTCGCCATGCTGGTCAATATCCGGCCAAGCGTGCGAGAAATGCTTGAAAGATCGCTTGGAGCTACGCCGAAATTGGCCTCTAGATAGTCATCGAAAGCCGCTTTGAAATCGGGATCGGCGTTCCTGCGCGCATCGATGGATTTCGCGAGGCTTGAAGTGGCGACGCTGATTTGGCTTTTTTCTAGATATAGAAGCCCGAAGTCGCGGCCATCGGACCATATGGCGGCATTTTGTCGAGCGTAAAGAGTTTCAGGGGCATCGACCAAGGCACTGATATAGGCGGGGAAATAGCAGCCGAAATAGCCTAGTTCCACTTCTTGCCCTACCATAACGCCATGATAAGTCGCAAAGCTTTTGGAAACGTAGACGTTAGCGATGCCTTCCTTTTCGCTTATCTCGGTATGGAAATAAAGGGAATGGTCCTTCTTTTCATAAGTCGATAGGCGCACCGGAAACGATTTGCCCTCGTTTGTCTTGATGTCGCCATCTAGGCTAAGTCTATTCGAGCTTCCCTTCACTCCTTCGATATCTTTCACGACTAGATCTGCTTCAAAGGTGAAATCGAAGGAAAAGGATAGGTCAGGGGCACGATAATCCTCAAGATAATGCGAATAGCTTTGCTCGAGGTTCGTAATCGCAGAGCCTAGGCCCGAGAAGATGCCGATCGCGAGAAAACACGCGAGCGTCATCGTAAGGAATAGGCCTTTGAAACTCCAGATGAGCGGGAGCAAAAGTCGACGAACCATCGCTTTATCAATCCGCTCCCTTTGTGGCGATATTCGCGATTTTACCATCGCGGAGGGTAATCACGCGATCCGCAAATGAAGCGATATCCGTATTATGCGTGACTAAGACGATGGTCTTGCCCTGCTTATGAAGATCCAAGATGCAATCCAATACGGCTTTCCCAGAAGCTTCGTCCAAAGCGCCGGTAGGCTCATCGCAAAGAAGGAGGTCGAAGTCCTTGTTCAGGGCGCGGGCGATCGCGCCACGCTGCTGCTCACCGCCCGAAAGTTGCTTCGGGAATGAGTTCTCTTTCCCTTCTAGCCCTAGGGAAGCTAAGGTTTGGAGCGCCTTTTGGCGGTTTCCGCTACCGGGGGCGAGAAGGATATTCTGCAATAGGGTCAATTCGTTTAGAAGGTTGTAGGATTGGAAAACGAAGGCCACGTGGTCGCGACGGTACCGATTTCTTTTCGCTTCGTTATAGTTTGCGATGTCTTCGCCCCGTAGCATTATTTGCCCGCCATCGGGCCGGTCCATGCCGCCAAGAAGGTGCAGCAAGGTGCTTTTTCCTGATCCCGAAGGACCGAGAATCACTAAGAACTCGCCTTCATGGATATCGAGCGAAACGTCATTTAAGGCAATGGTCTTCCCGCCTTCTTTGCCATAGGTTTTACTTAGGCCTTTGACCCGAATCATCGCCTCGCGGTTACTCTCTAATGCCATTTCCGTTTGCCTCTTTCTTCATTTTATGGCGTTTCACGAAATAAGGGATGCAGAAAAGCAGATATACGACCATAAACAAAGGGAATACCAGATACATATACCAATAGGAATATGGGCATATGTTCCAGAACGCTTGAAGGACTGGATTAGTCGGGTATTCGCTGAAGAAATAGTTCGTGTCGAGCCCAAAGGCCGCATTGACGTTATGACCGATAAGATAACTTAAGGTATACAAAGCGACCACGACGATGAAAGAGGAGATCATGTAGATTGGCTTGACCTCCACTTTCTTGAGCGCGAAAAGCAATAACGGGATCAGGAATTCCGCCATATGCCCGAAGAAATAGCAGCAGAATCCCAAGCTGAACAGCGGCCAGTCGTAGGATTCGACGGAGCGAAGGGTGAGAGCGAGCAACGCCCCAAGGCTACCGGCGATCAGATAATTCCCGAGGAGGTTCCGCTTCGGAATCAGAACCAAAACGGGGATGAGCACAGCCGTATAAGAGCAGAACTCGATCGGAAGATAATGGAGCGGATCATTGAACGCGGTCAGGTTGATGATGACCGCGGCAAGCCCAAGCAAAGAGATAGGGAACAAGGCGATTTTGATGACTTTCTCGCTTTTATGGCGCAGCAAAAAGAATAAGCCCACCCCAAGTCCAATCACGAAAACCATCGAGAGGATATAGGTAATCGAGGCAGGTCCGCCCCAAGGAATTCCATTCATAGTCGTACGCCTCCAAATCTAGAGATGGCTAATGCCATCAATTTCGAGAGCGGGCATATCCTATCACGCATTGCGGGATTATTCCATTTCCAATGGACCAAAACAATCACCATCGCCATAGGCAGGAACGTTTCTAGCGCTAGCTAAGAGAAACATTTTGTTCGTCGGAAAAAGCGAGAGCCAGCACGGCAAGTTGGCCTCCTAGCAAGCGCCTGTTAAATCGAAAAGCAATGATCAATCAATGTGCATTCAAAACAAATATGATGTCACGGGGTCGCTCGATTTGCTGAAAGGCATATTTTTGAATGCGGCATCCGATGCATTCAGTTTATTGCTCAAAGGATATGGACAGCCCTATCCATATTCGATTCTCGCCAATCTGGCTTTGCTTTCGTTTTCGCGGGATTCCTTGAGTTTGGCCTTTGCGTCGTTCTCTCGCTCCGCATCGCAAAGATAAAGCCTATCGAGACAATGGAGATAGGATCAATCGCTTTTCAGGACATACTGCAAGAGAGGTAAAATTTTGTACGTTTTTCGACAAAATCTTTAGGTTTCCTATTAATTTTCCGATATTATTGCACGAAAAGCGTCAAAATCTTATAGTAAACGCTCTTCAACTCGGATATATATTGATAGCGTGAAAACGCCTTGGGAAGCCGAAGTTAAGGAGGAAGCATTTACCTCCTATTTTTTGTTCGTCGGGGTATGTCGATATGGGTCTTTGTCCGAATGCTTCGCGAATCACAAAGCCGCTGAACTCGGACAAGCCATTCGAAAATAAGCTTCGGGCAGTTGCTTTTCGGCGGGGGTTGGCTAAATTCAGGCCGGACGATAAATAGAAAGGACGCACATCGAGCGAATATCGATACACGTCCCCGCTATTTTGGTTATAAAGTCGAGTAGATCTTGATCGCGCTATCCACGCCCTCTAGCGTCTTGCTCCAGCCAGAGGCTTTGTCGGAAAGGCTGAAATTCGTATTTCTTCTCAAAGAAGTTCTTGAGGTAGTTTTCCGCGATGCGCTTACGGCATCGGTGTCGACGCCTTCGCAGAAATGGGATACGCAAGGATTTCGGGAGCGGCTTCCTTATGGTCTATCGTGTCTGCAGAGGGATGCCTAAGATAGTTCAGCAGTCGCTAACCATCCGCGACCACTGCCGGAAAAAAGGCCAAGGAAGGGCGATTGCTTTCAGTTCAAGCTGAAGCTGAATTTTTAAAGGCGCGACGACTGTCAAAGCCATAACGAATCGCCCCCCTATGGCAATCGCCCCCGGTGTGCTAAAATCCATGGACGAACATATTCCAAACAGGAACCGGGGGGCTTTTTA
>CACYCS010000051.1 GCA_902773005.1 uncultured Erysipelotrichaceae bacterium | reverse complement strand
CCCTTCCTCGCCGATGGCACCCCGATCGACATCCTCCTCTCCCCGATGGGCGTTCCTTCCCGTATGAACATCGGTCAGATCTTCGAAATCCACGTGGGCCTCGCGTGCCGCAGGCTCCACATGCGCGTCGCGACCCCGGCATTCGACGGTATCAGCAACGAGGAGGTCTTCGACCTGATGCAGAAGGCGGGCCTATCGGCCGACGGCAAGACCGTCCTCTACGACGGCCGCACTGGCGAACCCTTCTCCGAAAGGATCTCCGTCGGCGTCCAGTACATGATCAAATTGGTCCACATGGTCGACGATAAGCTTCATGCCCGCGCGACCGGACCTTACTCCCTCGTCACCCAGCAGCCTCTCGGCGGAAAAGCCCAAAACGGCGGCCAGAGGTTCGGCGAGATGGAGGTTTGGGCCCTCGAAGCCTATGGCGCAGCCCATACCCTCCAGGAAATGCTCACCATCAAATCCGATGACCGCGTCGGCCGCCGCAAGGCATACGAAGCGATCATCAAGGGCAACGAGATCCCGCGCCCCTCGATGCCAGAAGCCTTCAAGGTCTTCACCAAAGAGCTTAAGGGCCTAGGCATGAACGTCACCCTTCTCGACACGAAGGACAACGAGATCAACATGGACGATTTGGCCAAAGCCGCCCTCATCGAGGAGCGCAAGGTCAATAGCTCCATCCGTTCCGCGATGTCGCCCAAGGAAGAGGTCATGGATCCCGCCGCCGCAATCGCGGTCGACGTGGAAGAGCAGGCTGCCTCCGCTTTGGAGGAGGGCCTCACCATTGGCCGCGGTCCGAGCGACACCCCGCTTGATTAATGAAAAGGAGGCAAGAAACAATGTCTGAAAGAGAATTCGATAGGCATCACGACGGCATCTTCGACATCAATGACCTTGGTGCCGTGAAAGTCGGCTTGGCCTCGCCAGAAACCATCCGTTCCTGGAGCCACGGGGAAGTCACCCGCGCCGAAACCATCAACTACCGCAGCCAGAAGCCCGAGATGGGTGGCCTCTTCTGCGAGAAGATCTTCGGTCCCGCAAAGGACTACGAGTGCCATTGCGGCAAATACAAGAAGATCCGCTACTCCGGCATCACCTGCGAGAAGTGCGGCGTCGAAGTCATTTCCAAAGAGTTCCGTCGCGAGAGGATGGGCCACATTGAGCTCGTCTCCCCTTGCTCCCACATCTGGTACCTGAAATCCATCCCGAGCCGCATGAGCTTGGTCCTCGAGATCACCCCCAAGCAGCTTGAGGACATCATCTACTTCAACGCCCACGTCGTCTTGAACGCCGGCACCTGCGAGACCTTGAAATACAAGGATTACCTCTCCGAGGCCGTCGCCCGCGTCAAGTTCACCGAGGAAATCGTCGCCCTCCGCGCCGCCGGCAGGTTCGCGGATTCCCCGGTCGACGATGAACGCGCAACCGAGCTCATCAACAGGATGGCTAACCCAGTCGAGACCTTCGACTTCTTCACCACCGCCGACTTCATCAGGAAGTTCACCGACGCCGAATTCGGCGAAGGCGCCGCCTCCATCAAGAGGCTCCTCCACGAAGTCGACCTCGACGCGGAATTCAAGCAGATCTCCGAAGAGCTTCGCACCGCGAGCTCCCAGAGGGGCATCAAACTCGCCAAGCGCCTTGAGGTCATCTCCGCCTTCCGCGATTCTAAGCAGAAGCCCGAATGGATGATCCTCGACGTCATCCCGGTCATCCCACCCGATCTCCGTCCGATGCTCGCCCTCGACGGCGGACGCTTCGCCGCGAGCGACCTCAACGACCTCTATCGCCGCGTCATCAGCCGCAACACCCGTTTGAAGAGGCTGATCGACATGAGCGCCCCTTACGTCATCTTGATGAACGAGAAGCGTATGCTTCAGGAAGCCGTCGATGCCCTCATCGACAACGGCCGCCGCGGAAAAGCGGTCACCGGCCCTTCCGGACGTCCGCTCAAATCGCTCTCCGCTGGCCTCAAAGGCAAGCCCGGCCGCTTCCGTCAGAACCTTCTTGGAAAGCGCGTCGACTACTCTGGCCGTTCCGTCATCGCGGTCGGACCGGACCTCAGGATGTATCAGTGCGGTCTGCCGCGCGAAATGGCGGTCCAATTGCTCCGCCCCTTCATCGCCGCGGTCTTGATCCGCGAGAAATACGTCTCCGCCCACAAAGCGGCCGATAAGATCATCGACCGTTACGACCCGATCGTGTTCGACATCGTCGAGCGCATCATCTCCGAGCACCCGGTTCTCCTTAACCGCGCTCCGACCCTCCATAGGCTTTCGATCCAGGCCTTCCAGCCGAAGCTTGTCGATGGCCGCGCCATTCGTCTCCATCCGCTCGTCTGCCCTGGCTTCAACGCCGACTTCGACGGCGACCAGATGGCCGTCCACGTCCCGCTAGGCAAAGCCGCCCAGCAGGAAGCGGTGGAACTCATGCTCGCCTCCAACAACATCCTTGGCCCGAAAGACGGAAAAGCCATCGTCATCCCTTCGCAGGACATGATCCTTGGCAACTTCCACCTCACGACCGAGGAATCCCAGGACGACTTCCATAGCCGCGCCGCGGAACTCCGCGCCAAAGAGAAGCTTGAAGAAGCAACCGGCGTCGCCGAAGGCGAGCGCAAGGAGCTCCTCAAGATGGCCGAGGACGACGACAGGTTCGCCACCATGGAAGGCAAGGTCTTCTCCTCCACCGATGAGGTCCGCAAGGCCTATGAAATCGGACTCGTCTCCCTCCATAACCGCATCGCGATCCCCGCGAAGGTAGTCCATAAGGACGAATGGTTCGAGAACGAGGTCGCGCTTGGGAACTTCCCCGAGGGCATCGAGAGGAAATACCTCATCACCTCCGTCGGCAAGATCATCTTCAACGATGTCTTCCCCGATGACTTCAAATACATCAACGACAAACCGGATGCCTCCGTCGCGGAGATGCTCTCCTGGTTCGTCTCTCCGGAAGAGGTCGCCGAGAAGCTCGGAAAAGACCTCGACACCTCCGATGGTGCACCTAGCCCCATCTCCCAATACATCGCGACCCTTCCTTTGAAGAACGCGATCGGCAAGAAGCAGCTTGGACCTCTCATCGACATGATCTTCCGCCAGTACGGCACCTCGAAGACCTCCGCGGTCCTCGATAAGATCAAAGACCAGGGCTTCCGCTACTCCATGGTCTCCGCCGTCACCGTCTCCATCAGCGACATCAATGACGTCGAAGGCAAATACGCCCTCGTCTCCGAGGGCAACGCCCAGGTCGACGAAGTCGAGAAGTTCTTCCGCAAGGGCTACCTCACCAAAGAGGAACGCCACAAGAAGATCGTCGCCATTTGGACCAAGATCACCAAAGACGTCGCCGCACTTGTTCAGAAGCAGATGAAGGAGAGCAAGAGGAACCCGCTCGTCATCATGGCGGACTCCGGTTCACGTGGCTCGGTCGATAACTTCAAGCAGCTCATCGGCATGAAGGGCCTTGTCGCCAACCCGAAGAACGAGGAAATCGAGCTTCCGATCATCTCCTCGTATCGTCAGGGCATGAAGGTCAGCGAGTTCTTCATCAACACCCACGGCGCCCGTAAGGGTTCCGCGGATACCGCGCTTAAGACCGCTGACTCTGGCTACCTCACCAGGCGTCTTGTCGACGTATCTCAGGACGTCATCGTCCGCGAGGAAGATTGCCATTGCGACCACGGCTTCGTGATCCGCGAAATCCGCGACACGAGCCGCGACCAGGTCATCCGCACCCTCAAGGATCGCTTGATCGGCCGCTACTCCATGCGCGACATCGTCGATCCCGCAACCGGCGAAGTCCTCGTCAAGGGCGACACCCTCATGACTGAGGAAGATGCCCAGAAGGTCCAGGATGCCGGCATCAAGGAAGTCGAGATCCGCTCCGTCTTCACCTGCCGCACCCCCTCTGGCGTTTGCCAGAAGTGCTATGGCCTCAACATGGCGACCGGCAAGATCGTGAGCCTTGGCGAAGCGGTCGGCATCATGGCCGCGCAGTCCATCGGCGAGCCGGGCACCCAGCTCACCATGCGAGTCTTCCATACCGGCGGTATGGCGGGCACCGACATCACTCAGGGTCTTCCCCGTGTCCAGGAGCTCGTCGAAGCGCGCAACCCGAAGGGCGAGGCGCTCATCTCCGAAATTGAAGGCGACGTCACCGACATCACCCCGACTGGCGACCGCTACACGGTCACCATCACTAACGACCTCGAGTCCAAGGATTACACCACTCCCTATGGCTCTAGGCTCAGGGTCAAGAAGGGCGACCACGTCGAATCCGGCGGAAAGATCTCCGACGGCGCGATCAACCCGAAGCAATTGCTCCAATACACCAATAGCCCCGCGAAGCTCGAGATCTACATGATCAAAGAGATTCAGAAGGTCTATGCGGCTCAGGGCATCGGCATCTCGGATAAGCACCTTGAGATCATCATCCGTCAGATGCTCCGCAAAGTCGTCATCATCGATGGCGGCGAAACCTCGCTTCTCCCCGGCACCCGCGTGTCGCTTGAGCGCTACACGAGCGAGAACCAGGCGGCGCTGCTTAACGGCAAGCGTCCGGCCCTCGCGAACCCGCTCGTCCTCGGCATCACCAAGGCTGCCCTTGAGACCGACTCCTTCCTCTCCGCGGCCTCCTTCCAGGAGACCACCCGCGTCCTCACCGATGCGGCGATCAAGGCCAAGAGGGACAACCTCCATGGCTTGAAGGAGAACGTCATCACCGGCAAGCTCATCCCTGCCGGCACCGGCCTCCGCACAGCCGAGGAAGAATTCGACGCAACCGAAGGCTTCGATGTCCTCTCCTCCATGAGGCTCGTCAAGAACCAATACATCGAAAAGCACGATCGTCCCGATTCTGAGGACTAATCGCGTTCCATAGATGAACATTAGGCCCGCTTCCGCGGGTCTTTTGTTATGGTGCCCAGCCTATTCTTGTATGGTGCCCAGCCCATTCTTGTATGGCTCCCAGCCTATTCCTTCTGCCGCACGAAAAGATACGCCATACAGCTCGATTCTTGTTTTGGCGCAATTCTATTGATGCTTGTTCAAAAACATGGCGAACGTTTGGATCTCGTCGTAGTTGAACGAGCAGATTTCTAAGCCCTTCGTGGTTGGGTTTTCGAACCAAATGACGCGCCGGAGCTCATCGATGTTTTCCTTATTATATAGTTTGGTCGGCAATAGGATTTCAAAGCCGCGGCTAGGGTTAAATGGCATTGTGCGCAGGCGTTCCTTTGCTTCCTCTAAGGTGCGGAATGCCGTTTTCGCATAGAAGGGGTACATGACGTTTGTTCTGCCTTCTGGAATCAGGAAATCCGGGTGGAAAGAATGGCTTTTTGCGATTAGCTTGTTCGTCAGCATGAAGTAGCGGTGGCGGATAAAACCGTATTCGTCCTTAAGGTCCCATGTGAGATCGATGTGATAGGCTTCGTTGCCGAAATAGACAACGTTCCACGCGTGGAGTCCGCCATTATATAGGGCGTCGCCGAATATCACATGGTTCTTGATGCGAAGGAAATTCAAGACGAGCATGAATACCTTGGCGATTCCTAAACACACCCCTTTGCCGGTCAGTATCGGCCCATCGATTCGGTAGACGTCATCCTTCTTTGCTTGGGGATTCAGGTCATAGGCGATGGCATTTGCTAGCCTATCGTGGGCGATCAAAATCCTTTGGTAAGGGCTCGAAAGGTTCAAGAGGTCAGAGAAGTTCTTGTTGATGTAATCGTTCATCCGCTGGGTCGCTTCCTTGACCTCTTCTTTGCTATAGACGTAGTGGGGGATGACGACGATCTTGTCCTCGTATTCCTGCCTCCAAATGGTGTTCTCGGCCAAAAAGTCGAGTTCGGGGTGATCGTATTTGACAGCAACTGTGGCGCGCAGGTAATTGAGATCCTCGCCTTTCTCCTTGGGAAGCGTGATCTCTTTGGCCATATGGCGAAGTCCGTCGAGGAAAAGCTCGTAAGCTTTCTTCTCGTTTGGCTTAAGCGCGTGATAGTAGAAGCGGTAGGGGAATTCTTCCTTGCTCATAAGGCAATTATAAGGTCACGGGGTCAATGGATTCCATTGTTTTGATGCCTAGAAGGCGATTTGGGAGGCTTTAAGGAATTAGGCGTTAAAGATTGCGCTTGCTGATAGGATATGCCTTGAAGGGGCTATTAGGCGAAGAAAGAAGCGCCTGGCTGGTTGCCAAGCGCTGAAGGAGTTCTAATTCGACTACACGCCCTCAACGGATTGCGCTTCAGGAGTGGTTGCTTCCGCTATCTTTGCATAGAGGGTAATGGACTCCTGGAGGGTTGCTCCTTCGAATGGAGTAACGTAATCCTCGTCAAGGTAATAGCCGACCATTTCGTTTTTGTAGTTGAGCCGTTTACTAATGTCTTCCGGGGTGATGGTTAGGCCTTTTTCGAATTCTACTCCTGCCATACGCCAACCCATTACGACATAGACGATGACAGTTTCGGCCTCATTTACAGAAAGCAGATTCTGATTTTTGGCGGTTTTCACGAGCTCCAGGAACTCCGATTTAAGTTGATCCTGCGCGACGGAATCGAGTTCGGCCAATGTATCGATGACCCTTTGGTAATCGGCGGTGCCTTTGTACTCTGAGTCACGAAGCGCTAAAGAGAATTCGACCACGGATGCAACGAAGCGGTAATCTTCGCTTACTGCGGCTTCGTTTAGCGAAAACATGTTCGCGTATTCCTTTGATTCGTCGTTTTTCGGATCCTTGTAGTGGATGTTGAGGTTTGCTAAGCCGCCACCAAGCTGAGCGTTTTCGTTAAGGATCAGCTCGTAACAGACAACGCTTGTGTGTCCGCTTCCGACTTCGCCGGCATCTTTGTTTTCGTCATAGAAGTCTTGCCTTGAGATGCCTTTGTTCTCGTATCCAATCAATCGATATGACTGAACGGTGGCTTTATCGAAGGTCACCTCGCATTTAACGTCTTTGGCGACGGTGAATAAGGTTTTCTTCAGGTCGTTCACGAGCACTTTCTCTGCTTCGGATATGGTATTGATGTAGAAGTAGCCGCCATTTCCGTGCTTGGCTAAGGTTTCCATCGTGACGTCACTGTAGTTATACATCCCAAAGCCAAGGCAAGTTAGATAGATGCCAGATTCACGCTTCGTGGCGATCATTTCTTCTAACTCTTTGCCGCGGGATTTGCCAATGTTAAAGTCTCCATCACTAGCCACGATCACGCGGTTGTTCCCGCCAGCGATAAACCACTTCTGGGCGATTTCATAAGCCTTTTCAACGCCGCCTTCCCCGTATGTTCCGCCGCTAGCTTGCAATGCGTTGATCCTGCTCATGATTGCGTCTTTGGAATCGGCGAACGCGCCATCAATAAGAACATTAACGCCACTAGCGTAGGTGACGACGGATATTCTGTCCGATGCGTTGAGATTATCCAAAAGCAAGCCGAAGCTTTGCTTGACTAGACCGAGCCTCTCGGAACCATTCATCGATCCGGAGACGTCAATCAGGAACACGTAATTGTTTCCAACATAGGGGTCGATTTCTGCTTCTTTTGTTGTCACAGCCATGGTAAGAAGCTTGTGATCTTGGTTCCAAGGCGCGTTCGAAATCTCTGCAAACGAAGCAAAATCTTGGCCTTTTGCAGGCTTTGCGAAAGAATAGTCGAAGTAATTGATAAGCTCATCCGTTTTGATTACATCGCCCGTGATTTTTGCCCCTGAATTGATAAATCGGCGAAGATTTGAGTAAGATGCAGTCCAGGAATCCAAACTGAAATAGCTCTGGTTCTCCTCCCCAACCAAGACGTATGGGTTTTCCTTTATTGCATTGTATTTCTCGTTAAAGATACCGTCATCGTTTTGAATTTCTTCCCAGGCGGCCTCATCTCCTGTCGGGGGAACTAGGTTAGATCCGGCCTGAGCAATAGAATTCTCCTTTGCTTCATAGTTGACTGATCCGCCTGAGCATGCGCCTAATAAGGCTGCTGCGGCGATGAATGGTATTTTTGCCATGAGTTGCTTCATAATTCATTTCCTCGCTTCGACTATTGATACATGAAATACCAATACATGGGTGCGCTCGAATGAAAAAACAGCTGCCAACGTGGGCAGCCGTTTTGGAGGAAACGAAGAATTAGATGTTGGTCTTCTTCTTGCGGATCGCGATGAAGGAGATGAAGCCAACAACGACAACCGCGGCGATGATGGTGATTGCGATAGTTGTTACTGCCTGATCGCCTTTCATACCATCGATGGAAAGAATTCCGTCTGGTGTGGTGGCGATTTCGCCGAGCTGCCTCATGATTTGGGCGTAGCTCCAACTGTCTTCTGCTTCAAAAGTAGCGTCCTTGTAAGTGTAGGTGTAGCTGCAGTTGATGTATTCTTCTTTTACCTCATCGGTAAAGGCTGCGTATTCGCTCACGAGTTCTTTTGCGTCTTCCTTCGAGATGCCGCAGACCGAGTACGGATGAGTCTGGTAGGTGGCGCCATTTCTAATACGCTCCGCTTTAAGAAGGAAATCTAGAGCTGCGCCGCCGTCTGCATCAGGCCCGCCAGCGGTAGATTTTCCTCCGGAGAACTTGTAGGCTGCGCCAGCGGTCAATTCCATGTCCCCGGTTTGGTCTTGGCCTTGGCCTGCATTCAGGATTATTTTCGAATCCGCTAAACTTGAAGTGAATGGAATCTTGTAAATCTTTTGGTCGATACCTTGGAAGCGAAGAACACCATGCACTTCCTCTACATTGGGAATTTCGGTAATTTTAGTCCCTGGCCATGCTCCGAATTCGCCCGGCAAGTTCTCTTTGAAGGTGTAAATGTAATTTGGCGTGTCGGCATTACTTTGGGAAACGTAATAGATGTACTTATCCTGGGTGCAAGTCAATTTCGCGAAGAGGTCGATGTCGGCGTTAACTTCGGCTGCGGCATAGGCCTGGGTGCAACCAAGGTCTTTGTACCATCCGCCAAAGTTGTACCCGATTATGCTTAGACTGTCGGGAATTGCGTAATTTGCGCCAGCGTCAATTTTTTCGGTTTTGAGTGGGGTCTCTTCCTTTTCACCATCTTTTACCGCATATTGGGTAACGTTATAGCGCTTAACAGAGATGCTTACGGCTTTCCCATAGCCAACGTCATTGGTGAAGAAATTATCATTTACTGTGAAGATAAATGTTGCGGCTTTAGTTACTTTGAAGTCTTCTCCGTCGTTGCCAAGATACTCACTTGGCCAATTAGTGAAATCTTCCCAGTTGTGGCCGACCCACTTATCGTTATTATGGTCAGATACATTCTCGACGAAAATCTTGAATTTGGTATCGACTTCTAATCTTTGCTCAAGCGTATAGACGCCTTCGTTCAAAGTGAATGCTTTACCACCTTTCCATCCGTCAAAAGAACCCTTTAAATAAACGGATGCGATTTCACTTTCGGCCTTGGTTTCAATGACGTGCTTGGTTCCGACGAATCCAGCCGCAGCGCCGATTGACAAAAGGCTAATGGCCATCCCTATGAATAATTTGCCCTTCATAATAAAATTCCTCCCAAGGTGGTTTGCTATAAAGGTTGTTACATCAATCTTACTCAAAAATGCGCATTTTTAAAGAAGATGTTGCAAAGAAAGGCCGATAGTTTCAAAGGCTGACTCTAAAACGGGCAAATGAGACATTCCCTGTCCTCACGCATGTGCGCGCAAGGCATTAATATCTTCATCACCAGGAAGGATGGTGAAAGCTTATGGACAAGGAGACAATCAAGAGAAACGCCTCAAGGGTATTCGAATGCATCGTCACGCTGATGACGTGGCTCGATGACCCTGAGAGTGCTGGCCAAATCGCGGGCAAGCTTAGGGACAACGCCAAAAAAGGCTTGACCCCCGAGGAAGCCGAGCAGTTCGAGCAGGCGTATCTCGAGTGCGAGGGAGGGGACTGAGTCCTCTTCTTTTGCTATATAGCCAAGCTTAACCAGCTTACATCTCCTTGATTTGGGCCTGGCTTCCACATCTCCTTATCGCTTGTCACACCAAATCTTCTTCTAGCGACTTTATATTTTCACCAAAAGGAGTGCGAATATATGATCGCTATAAATCAAACCAAAGAAATTATTTGCCCACCGCCGCAGGAGAGCTTTGATTCGTTTTTCGATGCTTACCTGAAGTATCGTTCCCTGCATGTTCGGGAATCCTCTTTGACTCAAGCCAAGACTGTCAGAAACAAATACTTAATCGAGTGGGCTGGAAAGCCATTTGACCAAGCCTTGAATCCGAAAAATGTGGGGGACGTGTATCGGATTATTGCAGAAAACGAGACGCTTTGTCCTGCGTGGAAAAATAGAATCTTCGGCGTGCTCAAATCAATGGTGACCTATGCGTTTAAGACCAAACGAATCGAATCGTCAACCTATCAAGACTGCATGGCAATCATTGATTATCTGCCTGAGAACCGATTCGCCAAAAAAGAAAAGCAAATATGGACTCCCCGAGAAGAAGGGAAATTCCTAGCGGCCATTGTTGACGAAAACCACAAAGTAATGTTTCGGCTGTTCATTGAGTTGGGGGCAAGGATTTCCGAGTTTCTTGGACTCACGTGGGATTGCTTCGATGGCAGAAAGGGCTCAATTACGATCAAGCAACAACTGCTCCATAATTCTCAGAAGACTTTTGTTGTATCCCCTATGCTAAAAAGCAATGAATCCTATCGAACATGTCGAATTGATCCTGAACTGAAAAACGACCTCATGGCGTACCGCAAACGAGTGGGACACAACAAAGGATTCATGTTCCGTTCCCCGGCCGATGATTCGATGCCGTTATCGAAGATGGCGTTCCGGTGCCTGTTCAAGAAATACATTCGGCTGTCTGGCGTGAAGCGCATAACCCCGCACGCCATTCGCCACGCTCGGGCGAGCAAACTCCTAAAAGCTTGCCGCAACATGCTGGATGTGGTGGCAGTGGCTAGATATATGGGGCACTCGCCTTCCATGCTTATGGATACTTATAGCCATTCGCAAGAGAGCACGATAAACGCGATTATCAAAAGGGCGACCAAAAACTGACCATAAACAAAAAAACGCGATAACGCGTTTGCTTGCGGTTGTGCGAGTTAGTCGACCCGCATTTCCTTAACTTTTTCAGAGACGAAACTCTTTCCGACGAAGATCACCTCATCGAACAAATCGATTGTGGCATCGTCCGGCTTCTCAAATTCTTGATATAGGCTTTCAAGCGCTTTATCGGGAACGACGCGGTCACGCGTTCTCATTTGGTTCTGAATTTTGCAGATGTCGTAAGGAATGTTGAACACGACGAGGATGTGCCTATCGTAGTTAGGCGTGTTTTCCTTATAGTATCTTCGATAAGCGTTCGTGAGGTTCGTCGCATCCGCGATGACGGTAACTTCTTCCTCTTTGTCGTAGGCATTCAGCCCTTCGAGGAAAAGCTTCCAAAGCTCTTGCTCGTGCTGGAAATTATTGACCGCGCCGAAATGGACTTTCCTAAGTTCGTCGCTAGAAACGATATGTGTATTTGGATGCTCTGCCTGATATTGCCTTGCCCAGGTGGATTTGCCGCTCCCTGGAATCGCGGATAGGAGGATCATCGTGCGCATACGTGCATATACTATTGGTTTCGGGCTGGTCGCGCAATGAAACGATTCGAAATTGGCATAAAAAATGGAAATATCGCAACAAAAAAACAGCAACCCGCTTGGATTGCTGTAGAAGGTTAGCCTAGGAACTTTTCGCGGTACGCAGCGATTTCCTTTTCGCCGATGTTGCAATAGGTCCTGAGGTAGTTGTCGATGCTGCCTTCGGTCTCGATGACGCCTTGCTCGAACGCCAAGAGGAATTCGGGACGAGCAGTGAGCATTTGATAGACCGTCTTGGTCGTTTTGTAGCTGCAGCGCTTGGCGATGCACTTTCTCGCGTATTTCCTTGCGTTCTTTTTGGCGACCTTATTGGTGTAGACATAGTCTTTCATGATCAGCTTCCTGTCTACTCCAAGAATCGTGAGGATGAGGTAAGCGACGATGCCGGTCCTGTCTTTTCCGACAGAGCAATGGAACGCGACCCCACCTTCTCTATCGAGGCAAGCTCGGACTGCTTTGCCAAACTGCTTTTTGCAGTATTCCATCGTACCCATGTCGTGATATAGCTCTCCCATGGGTTTCGGATTATCGTAATACCATTGATGGTCCTTCCTCTTCTCGTGGCTGATGCCTTGAGTCGCTTCTTCAAGGATTCCAATCGAAAGGTGCTCGATTCCTTCCAAAGAGGGGTCTGGCTTCTCTTCCTGCTCGCCATCGGTACGCAAGTCGATAATGGTTTTGATGCCATATGTGTCGCGGAGTTCTTTCATCGTCTCCGGTGTCGCTTTCTTAAGCGAGCCGCAGCGATAGAACTTGCCGCTTGCGATTTTGCGGCCGTCTTTGGCGGGAATTCCGCCCAGTTCGCGGAAGTTCCGCATTCCTTCTAGTTTGATTGCCTTGATTGCCATGCCGTGATTTTACTTATCTTAGCGCTTCAAGGATAGAGCCAATTCAAATGTTGCTACGCAAAAACGCTAGCCACGCGACCGAGTCAGGGGCTAGACTATGACCATGAAATCCCTGATGAACCTCTACCGAGTAGGCCCCGGCCCATCTTCAAGCCACACGATCGCGCCGTATAACGCCGCCTTGGCTTTTAAGAGATTCGCGGGGGACGTGGATTCGTTTAAGGTGACTTTCTATGGGTCACTGGCCTTTACGGGTGTCGGCCATAAAAGCGATGAGGCCATTCGTAAGGCACTAGGCAACGTCATATTTGAATTCGACAGGGAAACGGTCCCGCCCAGGCCGCTTACCATGCGTTTTGAGGCATTCAAAGACAACGCGAAAGTCAAGGAGGCAACCTATTTCTCCTTGGGCGGTGGACAATTGCAAAGCGAAGACGATCCAAGCGTAAACGAGAGGGATGTGTATCCGTTTTTGGACCTGCGTTCCATCTTGGACTTCATGGGAAGAAGGGGAATGCACGACTTCAAAGAGTTCGCTTTGAAGTTCGAGAAACCTGAAATCGATGATTATCTAATGGACGTCGTGAAGACGATGATTGAAACCGTGGAGAAGGGGCTCAAGGAAACGGGAAAGCTGCCCGCTAACGATAATCCCAGACTTGAGTATTACCGCTCTGCCGGAAAGATCTTTCGCCAAGCTCATGACCTTGTTGGCGGAGAAGGAAGAAGGTCTCTATTCATTACCGCCTATGCCTATGCGGTCGCGGAATCTTCATCAAATGGCGAAACAGTTGTCACTTCGCCTACGTGCGGATCTAGTGGCGTATTGCCCTCCGTGCTTTATTACGCCTACCATAACGAAAAGATGCCTTTGTCCAAAATAAGAGATTCTCTTTACGCGGCGGGCATTATCGGCAATATCGTGAAGCAAAACGCGTCCATCGCCGGATCGGTAGGCGGATGTGCGGCGGAAATCGGAACGGCAAGCGCGATGGCGGCTGCCGCCATGTGCGCCCTAATGGATTTGACGCCTTATCAAATCGAATACGGAGCTGAGGTTTCGATGGAACATTTCTTGGGTTTAACCTGTGACCCAGTTGACGGATACGTGATCATTCCGTGCATCGAAAGGAACGGAATGGGCGCGGTCCATGCTTATGCTTCTTACCTTTATGCTCGCTTTGTGGCTCCGATCAGAAAGAACCAAGTGAGCTTTGATGACGTCGTTGCTGCGATGAAAATCACCGGCGATTCGCTGGACGAAGATTATAAAGAGACCGCCCAGGGCGGCCTCGCGAAGATTTTAGAGAAGAACTGTTAGCGGTATTGCTTTTTGCAATATTGATAGATGGAGTCGTTTAGTTCGCGGCACAAGATGCCTTCGGTTTCGGTTTTGCAATACGGGTCGAACTCATCTCTTGCCCATTTCACGTATTCGTTCTCGTTATTGAGCAAAGCCAAGGCATCCTCTTTGGGCAAGTAGCCCTGTTTGATGTTCATCAAGAAATCCCTAGAGTTATCGGTCTGGAGGCGGTACTCAGAAAGGAATTTATCGTAAGCCGATTTGCTTGATGCGTGAGTTGCGGCGGAAATAGCGAGGGTCAGAAGCCTGAAATAACGAACCCCATGGCACGCGGCTTTGATGTCATAGCCATATTTCTCGATGACAGGACGGCGGGCGAACGTCGGTTTGAGCGTCTCGCGGCATTTCGTTTTAAACACTCCGCAGAGGGATTCGATCATGTGGTATTTTCTGTACTTGAATAGCGCGTTGAAAAGCGCGGGGTAGTCTTTTAGAAGAGGAATCGCTTCAAGGAGTTCTTGCTTCTTTTCCTCGGAGGGGAACCAGGTGTGCTTGGAGAAAAACATCTCGAGGTAAGTCGGGTTCATTTTGAAGAGGAGCTCTGGAAGCATCCTGATGTCATGAATCGTGACTTGACCATAGTCTGTGTCGATGGTGGTGGAGTAGCGTTTGCCGAAATAGAGGTCGGCAAAAGTGGGCACGGTGAATGCCTTGCAGTCGATGTCGGATTGAGGGGTGTCCAGATTATAGTTCTGCGATCCCTGGACGAACATGAAAATCAAATCCCTTTCGGTCTTCTCCTTCACCGCCGAAACAATCGCGTCCAATACGTCCTTGTTTACTTCCATGCGAAATAATATTAACACCATTTTTCATCAATAGAACGTCAATTATCGTCCGTGATTAAGATTTGTTAGCCAAAATAGCATTTGTGACAAATCATATTGACATTAGTTGGCCAAGGACTATGATTTGCGCATCGGCAACGAAGGGAAAGAGTAAGCTCGACCCTGGCCCTACAGAGAAATCCCCCTTGGCTGAGAGGGGATGGGCAAAGGCGAACCGAACATGGTCCTAGAGCCGTCGCGGCGAAAAGAAGTAACTGCGACCGGGAGCGCCCGTTAAAGCGCAAAGGTATATCCGAAAGGCGTACCTAGCGAGGTCTTTGTGGCGACACAAAGACGAATCAAGGTGGTAACACGGGATCTGCGTCTCGTCCTTGAATGACAAGGAGAGGCGTTTTTGTTTCTTCTTGGGAAAGGAGAGCAATGGCAGAAATCGAAATCCGTGGCCTATGCAAATCATTTGACGGAAAAGCGGTCTTGGATGACATCTCATTGTCAATTGAGAAAGGGGATGTCTTCGGTATCCTCGGACTAAGCGGCGCAGGCAAATCGACGCTAGTCCGCTGCATCAATGGACTTGAGATTCCAGACCGAGGCGAAATCTATTACAAAGGGGAGCTTCTTTGTTCCCATGATCACAAGATAGAAAACGAAAAACGGCGCAAAATCGCCATGATTTTCCAGCAATTCAACCTTTTAGAGCAGATTTCCGTGCTCAAAAACGTTGAGCTTGCACTGGAGATCAGCAAGGTAAAAGGAGCCAAAGCCAGACGAGAAATAGCTTATCGTTGCCTTGAAAAAGTTGGGCTGGCAGAAAAGGCGGACGCGTTCCCAAGCAGCCTAAGCGGAGGCCAAAAGCAAAGGGTCGCAATCGCAAGGGCGCTAGCGTTAGAGCCTGAGGTAATCTTAAGCGACGAGGCCACAAGCGCGCTTGACCCTGAGACGACCGAATCCATCCTCGCGCTGCTGAAACAATTGAACAAGGAGCTAGGGATCACCATCATCATGATCTCGCACCAGCTAGGTGTAGTGGAGTCGATCTGCAACAAAGTCGCGATCCTCGATAGCGCAAAGCTTGTCGAGCAAGGCGAGCTCTCTGACGTATTCCTCAATCCATCTACCCAGATCGCGAAATCGCTCATTTACGCGAATCAGGTCCATACGGATCTCAACGAACACCATTTCGTCCGCTTGCTCTTTGACGGGAACGCGGATGAGCCTCTTATCGCGAATATCGTCCAGGAATGCTCCATCCTAGTCTCAATTGTCTATGCATCAACGAAAGTGATCGATGGAAAAGTTTATGGGCAAACTGTCATCAAACGCCCGAAGTCTCCAAATGACCTCGCGAAGCTCAAAAAATACCTGGAACTTCATGGCGTCCACTACGAGGAGGTGAAATCCGATGGAATGGAGTGAATTCTTCTTGGCGCTAGGCGAAACGGTTGGCATGACCGTCATTGCAACCGTCCTTGCCTATTTGGTGGGCTTGCCGTTAGGGATATTGCTCTACGCGACCGGAAAGAAAGGGCTAAAGCCACATAAGGTCTTGAACTTCATCATTGGGTTTTTGACCAATGTTCTACGCTCGGTGCCCTGCTTGCTAATCATCATTATGCTGATCCCGCTTACCCGCGGAGTCATGGGAACCGCGACGGGCGTTTGGTACACAATGATCATCCCCTTGTTCGTCGCCGCGTTCGCCTACGTCGCCCGCGTTGTCGAAAGCTCGCTCAATGAAGTTGATCCAGGTGTAATCGAAGCAAGTCGCAGCATGGGAGCCACGTCGATGCAAATCATCACGAAAGTCTTGCTTCGTGAAGCGCGGCCATCGCTACTCATTGGCGTATCCATCACCACGGTTTCGATCCTTGGCTATACCGCCTTCGCCTATGACTTCGGGGCAGGCGGCCTCATCGCTAGAGCCTATAGCATCTACCACAATCACCCAATCGATTACCTCTCCCGCCCGGAGATATGGGTCATCCTATTCCTGATCGTCATCTTGGTCCAAGCGATTCAGGAACTCGGCCTCTTCTTGGCCAAACGGACCGACAAAAGGAGAATTGCAAAATGAAAAAGAACCTACTGCTTATCCCATTCGCCCTGCTTGGCATCGCTTCTTGCGGCGCCAACCCCGAGACGACAATTACCGTCGCCGCAAGCGAATTGCCGCATGCCAAGATCCTAAAGGACGCTGTGGCGCCACTACTTAAGGAGAAAGGCTATTCGCTAAAGGTCACTGTCCTAGACTGGACGCAACAAAACGCAGCGGTGGCCCGGGGCGAATACGATGCGAACTATTTCCAGCACCAGCCATATCTAGATACCTATAACTCCGAAGCGGGTGACAACAAACTCCAGATGGCGTGCAAAGTTCATTTCGAGAAGCTTTGCCTCTATGCTTCGAAATCCGATCATAAAGAAGTTGCCAATGGCGATCGCATCGAAATCGTGAACGACATCAGCAACATCGAGAGGGCGCTCCTATTGCTAAAAGACAACGGCATCCTCACCTCAATCTCGGAATCCTGCTATGCCGATGGAGTGTTCACGACCTTCAACACGAATGCCCCGAATTCTCAGGTGACGTTCGCTGATGCCTACAAGGACTGTGCTTTGACCTGCATCCAAGAGAGTAATCTTTCGATTTCGCTTCCGGATTTTAACTTCGGCGTCATCCCAGGCAACACTGCTTTGACCGGGCTAGGGAGCGATTACGCCTCGAGAATCGTCTTCGGCGAAAAAATATCGGAAGAGGTCCTATCGCTAAGAGCAAACGGCATCGCGGTAAAGCCATCCAATGCGAATAGCGACAAAACCAAGGCCCTCGTGGATGCGTTTTCGAGCAAATCGGTCGAAACCTACATCCAATCCACCTTTGGTGAATCGGTTGTGTACCATTACGAAAGCCTATTGGCATAATCGTCTATCCATCCCTAGTGCGTGCGCTTTTACAATGCGCGTCCGTTTTGGTAAAATTACGTTATGGCAGAGCTCCCTGAAGTCATCATTGTAAAAAGCAAGAGGTTCGTTCCGACTTCTGTGAAAGCCGAGCATCGCGAGCACACGACCTATATCGCGACTTGGTCAAACAGAATCTATTTGGTTCGCACCTACAACATGAATTATGAGAAGGCTTTGGCGGATTACAAAGAGCTCAAGCACGCTGGCATCAACATGGCCAAGATGTGCTTCCATGACGATGAGAAGCAAGTCATCGTCTTCGATTATTTCCCCGAGGACGATTGCCTGAAGGATCTATCGAAAGGCCCGCTTCCCGAAAAGTACTTTGACGCTTTGTTCGCTCTCTATCGTTTCGCAAGGTTCTCCAAGGTCGCCTTGGATTGGGAGCCGCAGAACTTCATGCTCCGCGGGAGCCAGATGTTCTATTTGCCCACCAAATGGAGCCGCTTGACCGATGAGAATAGATTCGAGAAGGAAGGCCTATTCTCCTGGTTCTGGGGAAAAGAAGGCGTGGAACTATTGAAACGCAAAGGATATGACGTCTCCGGCAAGCGCGTTATGACGGATGTCGAAGTGAACAAAGCCGCTACCCTCATGGCAGTTCGCTACTGGTAATCGACCTAGATAAACTATTGGACCGCAGGCTCGCCTGCGGTTTTAAATTCGTTATGGGCGTGCATGCGATTTCGCGTAAATTGCACCTTTGTTTTTGTCCATCGGGATGTGCTCGAATCAAACTTTGCGCGGTCGAAAGTCCGGAGCTCTTTTGGTAGAAGCTATGTCATTGCGATCAAGCGAGGTCGCTTCCCGCAAGTTGAAGAACTAAGACGAAGTCTTTAGAATATGGCCGACTATGGACAAGCAATTCTATTTAGAAATCAAACACATCGACGCGAAAACTGGCGCGAGGTACGGAATCCTACATACTTGGCATGGGGATGTTGAGGTTCCAATGTTCATGCCTGTTGGCACGAACGCGACCGTCAAAACCCTTTCGCCTGAGCAAGTAAAGGCATGCGGATCGGGCGTCGTGCTCGCGAACACCTACCACCTTCACCTGCGCCCTGGCGAAGATATCGTCAAAAAGGCAGGGGGCGTGCATCAATTTATGAACTATGATGGCCCAATGCTTACCGATTCTGGCGGATTCCAGGTTTTCTCCTTGGCAAGCCGCAGAAAGATTGAGGAAGAAGGCGTCACGTTCCGCAACGAACTCAATGGCGACAAAGAATTCTTCTCGCCTGAGAAAGCGATCCGCATTCAAGAAGATATCGGCGCGGATATCATCATGTCCTTCGATGAATGCATCCCTTATCCCGCGGATTACGATTACGTGAAAAGGTCTACGCTCCGCACACTTCGCTGGGCAAAAAGGGGCAAAGACGCCCATAAGAGGGAAGATCAAGCTCTCTTTGGCATCGTTCAAGGCGGCGCATACCGCGAATTGCGCGAGATGTGTGCGCAAAAACTAGCCGAAATGGATTTCCCTGGCTATTCGATCGGCGGCACTTCCATCGGTGAGCCAAAGGAAGTCTGCTTCCAAATGATCAAAGACGCTGTGCGCTATTTGCCCGCCGACAAGCCAAGGTATCTCATGGGAGTTGGATCCATCGACTATATCCTCGAGGGAATCGAGAACGGAATCGATATGTTCGACTGCGTTTTGCCAACCCGCTTGGCTAGGCACGGGGCTCTTATGACAAGCCATGGCCGCGTAAATATTCAAAGAGCCCAATACAAAGAGGATTTCACTCCGCTTGACGATGAATGCGATTGCTATACCTGCAAGCATTACACCAAAGCCTATTTGCACCACCTGTACAAAGCTGGTGAGGAATTCGGCAAGACGCTGAATTCCATCCATAACATCCGTTTCTTGATTCGCCTCGCCGAGGGTGCTAGAAAAGCGATCCAAGAGGACCGCTTCAGTGAATTCAAGCAGGACGTATATGCGAAATTCGGCGATAAGAGAGGTTTCTAATGGACATTAATCTTTTTGATTTCGAATTGCCTGAGCGTCTCATCGCCCAGTCGCCTATGAAGCAGCGCGACATGGCGCGCCTCATGGTCATTGACCGCGAACATAAAACCATTGAGCATAAGCTCTTCAAAGACATCGTGGACTATCTTAAGCCTGGAGATGTCCTTGTCAGAAACAACACGAAAGTCATTCCTGCGCGCCTAATCGGGACAAAGGAAGACACCGGCGGACATTGCGAGGTGCTTTTATTGAAGCAACTTGAGGAAGCCGATACGTGGGAATGCCTTGTGGGCAACGCTAAATCCGTCCACCCTGGAAGTTCTGTAACTTTTGGAGACGGCTCGCTTCGCTGCACCTGCGTCAAAGAACTGCCTGAAGGCATCCGCCACATGAAATTCCACTACACGGGTATCTTCCTTGAGGTTTTGGAGCGTCTTGGCAAGATGCCTCTTCCGCCCTATATCAAAAAGCAAATCACCGATAATGACGACTACCAGACGGTCTACGCTAAAGTCCCTGGATCCGCCGCTGCTCCGACCGCTGGATTCCATTTCACGCCAGAGCTTTTCGATAAGCTGAAGGGGATGGGCGTGGAAGTGGTGGACGTCACTCTGAACATCGGCCTAGGCACCTTCCGCCCTGTCAAAGTTCAGGATACGAAGGACCACGTTATGCACAGTGAGCTATGTGAAATCGATGAGGACGCAGCCAAAAGATTGAACCTCGCCAAAAAAGAGGGGAGACGTATCATCGCAATTGGAACGACTTCCGTCAGAACCCTGGAATCCATTTACGGAAAATATGGCCGCTTTGAGGCTGCTAAGATGGATACTTCAATCTTCATTAGCCCTGGCTATCATTACCAAGCGGTTGACGCCCTTATCACGAACTTCCACCTCCCGAAATCCACTTTGGTGATGCTCGTATCCGCGTTTATGGGCAGGAAATGGACGCTTCATTGCTACGAAGAGGCCGTGAAAGAGGAATATCGCTTCTTCTCTTTCGGGGACGCGATGTTTATCTATGGCGACTACAATTACGATGTCGTGGACAATTGGTGATGGCGGAGAAAGTCAACTATTACAAGATCTCGCTTAAGGAGATCGATGAACTCCCAAAAGGAGAGCGTAAGCCTAGGCTGTTATTCCATGTATGCTGCGGCCCATGCGCTTGTTTCCCGCTCACTTTTGTTTGCCCGCATTTCGACGTCACAATCTATTACAATAACTCCAATATCTACCCTCCTGAGGAATTTCATAGGCGTCTAGACGAACTCAAGACATTACTGACCTACATCAAAAGGGACTATGGCTATGACGTAGATCTTGTCGTCCCCGCCTATGACAATGAGGAATATATGAAGTCCCTTGCGCCGTATGCCACTTCTAGAGAAGGAGGAGAGCGATGCCACGTCTGCTATGAGAAACGGATGGCGGAGGCCTATGATTACGCGGAAGCGAATGGTTTCGACTATTTCACAACCGTTATGACAATCTCGCGGCAAAAAGACTCTCAAGTCATGAATGAAATTGGGAAAAAACTGGAGAAAACGCATACACGTACCAAATATTTTTACAGCGACTTCAAAAAGAACAACGGACAATTGATTGGCACCAACATGCGCAAAGAGTACGGTTTGTACAACCAACTATATTGCGGTTGTGTCTATTCATACAACGAAGCAAAAGACCGCCTTGCGGCGGCCAAAGATAAGGAATGACGAAGGTCACGACTCCAGCTTTTCAAAAAGGACTGCACCTTGCGCTATAAGCAAGTTTTGTCTCGGAAGATAGTCTAATCGCAGGGAACGCCTTCTTTCGTCACAAAATACGCCCCCTTTCACCTCGCTTTTTGATCCAAAACCAATCCCAAACCAATGGTAAACCAGCCGAAAACCAACCTTAAGCCAATTGTATTGAAGTGGCGCGACCAGCGCCGAGCCGATCTGCGAAAAGCCTATTGATCAAACCTAAAGTTATCCAAGAGGAAGGTCATGTAGTGGGGTATGGTAAGGATGTTGTTCACGTATCCGAGATTCGAGGCTTGGATGCGTATCAAGTGCTTTGCTTTAGAACTCTCGTCGTTCATTACGGCTGAAGCCGCCTTTGCTGAACCGCTTTTGGCTTTGACCTCGATTAAGGCAATCTCGCCGCCGAAAGTCGAAACGAAATCAATTTCTAAACCTGAGTCTCTCCGGTAGTAGTAGAGCTTCCGCTCCATTTTTTGGAAGGCGCATGCCACTAGATTCTCGTAAAGCATGCCTTTTCCACTGCCGAGATCGCCATTTAAAACCATATAGGGGATTTCGTCGTCAAGCATCGCCATGAACAATCCTTCGTCTGCAAAATACGTTTTGAACTGGTCGTCTTTTGCGAAATAGTCCAAAGGATAATCGAGATTGGAAAGGTTTCTCGCTAAAACCAATAGGCCATAATCTCGCAAATAGTTTATTGCAAACGAATAGGTTCTCGCATCGCCTCTAGGCTTGATGACGCTATATTGGAATTTCTTGTTTTCCTTGGCAAGCTGTCTTGGAACCGAGTCGAAAGTCTCGGAAATAAGAGCCTGCTCTATGTCATCTACCTGTAACTCAAGTGCATCATTAAGGTGCGTACCGAAATCCGAACGATAATCAGTCAATAGCCGTTTCTGAATTTTGCGGACAGCCTGATAGTCGTTGAATTCAAGATATGCCTTAACGGCCTCAGGCATCCCTCCGATAATCAAATAGCGCGCATAGAAGTCGCTAAACATGTTATGAAACATCTCAGGGACCTGCTTGCGCTTCTTCAAGCAATCCCGAAGGAGGGCAATGGCCTCTTCTTTCACGCCCAGCGCCCAAAGGAATTCCTCAAAATCCATTGGATACATATTGAGCATGTCCTCAGAGCCTACCCCTATGCCTCGACTTGGGGACTTTCCGCTAGTGCGGTATCCTTTCACGCCGAGCAAGGAGCCTGTGCACAGAACGTCGAATCTTCCGTCCTCCTTGAAGTATTTCAAAGAAGATCTTGCGTTCGGGCAATCTTGGATTTCGTCGAATATGAAGAGGGTTTTTCCTTCTTCTAATTGCGAACCGGTTTTTAGCCTTGGATCCCTAGGAAGAGAAGAGATGGCGAAGGTGATGTAATTGATATCGAAATCGCCATCAAATAGAGCATGCGCTCTCCTTTGCTTTCTGAAATCGACATAGAACGCATTGGCATAATTTTCGTTGGCGAAATCGAAAGCAGCGGTGGTTTTCCCGATTTGCCTTAGCCCCTGCAAAATGAGCGGTGCTCGCAGGCTGCTTGCCTTCCATTGTTGCAAAGCTTCTGTGATTTTTCGACGAAACATCGCCAACCTCCTAAACTTTTTGGTGGAACAAACGGATTTTCCAACCGACTTTCTCTTCAATCTTACGGATTTTCCAACCGACTTTCAATGCAATTTCACGGATTTTCCAACCGAGATTTTGCTTATTTTAACGGATTTTCCGACCGAGTTGTACTTTCAATCCTCGGCAGTTTTATTGTTCGGGTGCACTTGAATTCAGCCCTGACGCAACCAGGGAATCCCTTAAGGTTTGCGACTGTTCACGCGGCTGCAACCCTTCTTCTAACAACGCGGTTTCCTCGCGCAATGCGCGCCCGAGCGTGAAAAATCCAAAATTTCAATTCAGATTTCGCAAAAACTTTGTGCACGATGCACAATATTTAAATAAACTCGATGCCATCAAAACTTTTTTGCTACTTTTGGTTTCCGAAAGCCCAAAAATAAAGAATTGATGGACAAAATCAAAAATTTTTTCTTGCTCTCAATCCCTTATGCGCGTACTCTTATGCACGCTGGCGCTTGCGATGAAATGCGAGGTTGCCGACACACCCACAGGCGTTGTCATGAAGAGGTGGTCGGGGAATTCGCATAGAGCATAGACGCCAAGAAGCCTGAAAACAGTTCATAGGAGGAAAATTCATGGCAAAAGAAACAGCGATTCGGGTTCGCTTGATGGCCAACGATCACAAGATCCTCGACCTTAGCGTTGAGAAGATCCTCGAAGTTGCCAAAAAGACCGGCGCTGGTGTGAAGGGACCCATCCCTCTACCCACCGACAAAGAGGTGTACACCATTCTCCGCGCTACCTTCAAATACAAGGATAGCCGTGAGCAGTTCGAGATCCGCACCCACAAGCGTCTCATCTACGTCACCCACCCGACCAAAGAAACCGTCGACACCTTGAGGAGGCTTGACCTTCCCTCCGGCGTTGACATCAACATCAAGTTATAAGGAGGACCAAATTCATGAAATCCATCATCGGAAGAAAAATGGGCATGACCGAGGTCTTTGCCCCAGACGGAACGATGTACCCCGTCACCGTCATCGAGGTGCTCCCGAATGTCATCGTCGCCAAGAAGACCGTCGAGAAGGATGGCTACGAAGCTGTCCAAGTCGGCTATGAAGATAAGGCTGAGCGCCTTCTCAACAAGCCGGAAAAGGGCATCTACAAGAAAGCCAAAGTCGCACCGAAAGCCCATCTCTATGAGCTCAAGGGCGATGAGGTCTACGGCAAAGAAGTCGGCGACACCCTCACCGCTGCCCTGTTCCAGACCGGCGAAGTGATCGATGTCATCGGCCACAACAAAGGCCACGGATACACCGGCACCATCAAGAGGTATCACCACACCATCGGTCCGAAAGGCCATGGCTCCGGATACCACCGCGGAATCGGCTCGCTCGCCAACAACGGCCGCGACAACAACCGCGTCATCCCCGGCAAGAAGATGTCTGGTCACTGGGGACCCAAGCAAGTCACCGTTCAGAACGTCACCATCGTCGAGAGCAACCCCGAGAAGGGCTACATCCTCGTCAAGGGCGGCGTCCCGGGACCCAAGAAGGCGATCGTCATGCTCCGCACCGCGGTTCGCCACCAATTCAAGAAGCCAGTCGTCAAGGAACTCGTCAATAACGAGCAGAAAGGAGAATAACAATGGCCGAAAAGAAAATCTCTGTGCCAGTTGTTACCCTGACTGGCGAAGCCGCCGGCACGGTTGAGCTCGATCCCTCCGTCTTCGGAGTCAAGGACGCCAACCTGCAGGTGGTCAAGGATGCCGTCGTCGTCTACCAGGCCAACCTCCGTCAGGCTACCGCCAAAACGAAGAAGCGCCACGAAGTCGCCGGCACCGGCAAGAAGCCCTGGAGACAAAAAGGAACTGGG